>JALPXT010000076.1 GCA_023271485.1 Dehalococcoidia bacterium
ACATGGAAGAGACTTGGATTTGACAAAGGCAAGTTCCTGGCTTATAATATGATCGCGGCCGACATTTATCGGAGATCAAAAGATATGACGAAATCTGGATATTCGGGGATGACAAGCAAATCGCTGCGTAGCGCCGGGATGAGGGTGACCAACCAGCGCTCCCTGATCATGGAGATTATTCGACAGGGAGGGGGTCACCTCGACGCCGACGAAATCTACCGCCGTGCCAGGAAGAAGAGATCACGTCTGAGTTTCTCCACTGTCTACCGCGCCCTGCAGACATTCAAGAAATTGGGTCTGATCAACGAGCTTCATTTCGATGAGGGTCATCATCATTATGAGGTGAAGACATCCGGTGAGCATCATCACCTGGTATGCCTCAGTTGTGGCAAGGTTTTTGAATTCCATAAGCGCTTGTCTCGTTACATCAAGAGGAATCTTGCTGAGGCCAAAGACTTTGACATTACTGAGACCGAGGTCCGCGTAAGTGGCTATTGCGCCGAGTGTCGGCAGGAGCGCCTGTCTGCGGGCCAGGAAGGCAAGTAGTTTTTTTGCCGTGCTTATTGCAAACTATTCGCATATGTCTTGAGCATTAGACGCCTCCGCGTATCGCAGGATTACGTTGAAGCATAGGACATGACCGCTTTAGGGGGATTCTCTTGTAACAAAGGAGATGATTTAGAATCATGCCAAAGGCTTTGCTTATCTACAACCCTGTATCCGGCAGGGGCCGGGCTCTCACCTCTCTTGACAATCTGATTGATTATTTTGAGAGCAGGAGTATTGGCATTACACCCTTACAAACGCCATATAGCGAAAAGGTGCTCGCTTCATTGCTGGAACACAGTAATTTCCAGTATATTTTTGTTGCTGGTGGAGACGGCACTTTGAATATGGCTTTGAATTCCCTCATGAAATATGAGGCATTTCCGCCGCTGGGGATAATTCCGGCCGGAACAGCAAATAACCTGGCCAATCACCTGGGATTACCTCCCCTGAATGGCGAAGTGGAGGGCATGAGGTTAAATGGAAGTTCTTTTCTGGATGTGGGGAAGGCGGCAGATGAGCACTTTCTTACCGCGGCGTTAGGCGGGCATCTAATAGATACGTGGCATAATGTTGACCAGAAACTAAAGAACAAGTTAGGTATGCCAGCTTATTATTTTGAGGGAATACTAAAGGGGATAACAGAGATGCCTAAATTGTTTAAGACTGCGGAGATAGAGGTTATGTCTGCCGGAAAAACCATATTTTATGGAGAGGTATTCTTATTCCTGGTTTTCAACGGGAGGGTTGCCGGACGTCTCAATTGCATGGCTCCTAATGCTTCATTAACGGATGGGTTGTTAGATTGTATTTTTTTCAAGAAATATTCTAGATCTTCTCCGGCAGATTTCTTAAACCTGCTCTACAAAGTGATAACTGGCAACCATATACAAGATGATAATGTTCTCTACTTGCAGGTGGAAGACCTGTATATTGATGGTCCCTCAGAAGTCGCAACTAATCTGGATGGGGAAACAGGGCCTTCTCTTCCATGGCAGGTGAATGTCCTCCCCGAAAGACTGGAGGTTCTAAAATGGCAGATATAGGAAGGAGGCTCATATAGGATATGGAGATCCAATTACTGGAACTGGGTACCGGAAAAGCAGCAGTGATCAAACAGATAGATGGAGGATACGGCCTAAAGAGGCGACTTACGTCGCTGGGTATCAGGGTTGGCCAGACTGTTCGCCGGGTGGGTTCCGGGCCTTTCAACGGCCCAATTGTTGTTGAAGTGGATCGAGCCAGGGTTGCCATCGGCAAAGGAATGGCCATAAAGATTTTTGTCGAGGAGTTGCGGGTGTGAAAATACTTCTGATGGGGAACCCCAATGTAGGCAAGAGTGTTCTGTTTTCCAGGTTAACGGGCGTAAATGTTGTTGCTTCCAATTATCCCGGAACAACGGTGGAGTTAAAAAGGGGCGCCCTAAAATTTGGGAGTCTCAGTGCAGAAATAATTGATGTGCCGGGGTCATACACCCTGGACCCCACCAACAAGGCGGAAGAAGTAGCCGTAGAGATGGTGAAAGAGGGTGATGTGGTCATCAATGTAATTGATGCCACTCATCTGGAGCGTAACCTCCATCTGACTCTTGAGCTGCTGGAGCAAGAAGTTCCGATGGTTGTGGCGCTTAATCTCTGGGATGAAGCTAGACATAAAGGGGTAACAATCGATGTTAAGAGGCTGGAAGAGCTACTGGGCGTTCCCGTTGTTCCTACGGTTTCGGTAACCGGTGAGGGAATTAAGGAGCTTATTCTGCAAATTCCGGAGGCTAGATCACAACCCCATCAACGCACCGGAGATGAAAAGTGGACTGAGATTGGAAATATAGTGCGACATGTACAAACCTTAACTCATCGCCATCACACCTTCCGAGAGAGAATAGAGGATACCGCTATTAGGCCATCTACAGGAATTCCCCTGGCTATTGTGGTAGCACTGCTCACCTTTGGAGCAGTGGTGGGGATAGGGATGGGGCTAAGGACATTTGTTTTATTGCCTTTTTTTGAGAATTTAGTTTTTCCACCCATAAGACATGCTGTTACCGCAGTTATTCCTGAGGGCTTCATACGGGAGATATTGATCGGGCATTTTGGTGTTCTTATCGATGGTATTGGCTGGCCGCTGGCATTAGTTTTACCTTATCTTCTGGCATTCTATCTTGTTCTTGCTATTCTGGAGGATTCTGGTTACCTGCCGAGATTGGCTTGTATGCTGGACACACTGTTTCACAAGATCGGTGTTCATGGGGGAGCGGTGATACCGTTTCTGCTGGGATTCGGCTGTACCGTTAGCGGCATTCTGTCAACAAGAATACTGGATACGCGGCGTGAAGGGATTATCGTTGTTGCCCTGATGTGCATGGCTATTCCCTGTGCCGCCCAGACAGGAGCAATTATCGCCCTTCTGGCAGAAAAATCAATAGTTGCGCTGGTGTTTGTTTACCTGATTGCTTTTCTGTTTATCTTTATCGCCGGGATGGCGCTGAACAAAATGCTTCCGGGTTCAACGCCGTCTTTTCTTATGGAAATCCCCCCCTACCGCCTTCCCAATACTACTTCGGTTGCCAAAAAGGTATGGATGCAGATAAGAACATTTCTTTTTACTGCCGTGCCACTTATCGTTTTTGGTGTTTTTATCGCCGGAATCCTCTATGAAAGCGGGGCGCTCTACCACATTGGCATATTGTTGCGACCGGTGGTGGTGGATCTCCTGGGATTGCCGGCCGAAGCAAGCGTCTCGCTGATTCTGGGAATTGTGCGTCGGGAGCTGGCCATTGCTGCTCTTCTCGGCCTGGACTTAACACTGGGGCAACTGGTTGTGGGGGCAATCGTGGCGCTTTTCTACATCCCTTGTGCTGCGGTTCTCCCGGTGTTAGCGAAGGAATTCGGGCTAAGATATGCGGTGGTTATCGTCCTGTCAACAATAGTTATCGCCTTCATCATGGGCGGCATGTTAAACGCTGCATTCACTGTGTTCTTATGAGACCCACACAATGATTGTCTCCTTGCCCAGGGCATGGATTACACGCCGGTGCTCACACTCAAGGCCGAGGCTCTCCGCAGTCAGCCGCGGGTAGAGTAATGTCAACAGTCCCCGGTAGTTGCGGTAAAGCACGGGTGCTCCTGGCCTCAAGGTTCGCAGGGCTTGGACCACAATTCTCTGCTTGTCGCCTACAACTAAAGATACCCAAACTGCGTCAAAGGGGGAGCAGTCAATATCCCTGCCGTCTGCCTCCCATACGGTAATGCTCTCATCGTGTGATTGACGAACTACCTGATGAGCTGACCGTACCGCAGCCGGATCATAATCGATTGCCTTTACCTGAAACCCCATCTCTGCCAGATAAAGAGCCGTCATAGGCAAGGGGCCACAGCCGATATGAAGCACCATTGCTCCCGGCTTCAAGGTGATCGACTTCAGCTCTCTCTCTATCAGCCGGCGGTAAAACCGGTCACGGTACCATCTGCCGCACCGGTCACTTCTGGCTCCTAGGTGCTCGATCCAATTCAATACGACGTTCACCAGAGAAAGCAGTGCGTTTGTCATATATCCGTCCCTATGGGGTGACCGCGCCTCACATCCAATGCCGTCAGACCGGCTGCAGCAGCCGATAGTGCAAGCGGAAGCCAGAAAGTCACCAGACGAGCAAGAAGAGCCACCGCCAGGCCCTCACTGAACGACACGTCCATAGAGCTGAGCAACAAGGCCATGGTTGCCTCGAAAGAGCCCAGTCCTCCCGGAAGGAGCGGCAGCATGCTCACCAGGTAGGCGACGTATGTGGCAGTGGCTGCGTCAGCCAATCCCATTTCCATGCCAAGCATCCGGGTCACCAGCAGAACCTTGACCGGGTAGAGGATCCAGACGATAGAGCTCAAGGCCAGGAAAGCGAGGCGTCTACGGCGAGAAAGGAGATTCCTGGACTCTCTGCCGGCCTGCCTGAGAAAGTCAAACGCTCTGCGAAGCAGCGAAGCAATATCCAGCGCTGCCCCAGACCCTTGACCTGCCGGCTCCGCGGGTGCGGCTTTCTCCGACATTCTCTGTGCACGGCAGATCCAGGCCAGAGCCCCCGTGAATACGCTCAGTGTTAGGAAGGCGGGGACTGCAAGAAGTACCATCTGTCCGTTGACTGCCATCCAGGCGAGGCAAAGTCCGGCAAGTGCCACAAATGGCAGGAGGGTGAGCAGCTTGGACACCAGAGTGACGGCGCCCACTCGTTGGTAATCCAAGTCTGCGCGCCGGCGCAGGAGATAGATTTTAGCCGCCTCCCCGCCTAACTTACTGGACGGCGTCACACTCTCAATAAAGGAGCCGGACAGGTGGATGATCACCGTCTCTCCAAAGCCGACTTTGCCGCCGGCCGCGCGGATTACAAGATGCCAGGCAAGGGCAGTCAGGGATATTGTCAGGAGTTGAAGCAGGCTAAGCCCCAGCAACCACAGAGGGTCAAAAAGGGCCAGAGCGGCGGCAACCTTGTCAAGACCAGCCGCCAGCACAACCGCGGCAAGCACCAATATCGCCAGGCACCAAAGGATTCCCCTCTTTGCTGGCATCTGTTTCTTCTTCTATATCCCTTGGGTGAAGAGCACCGATCTGTTGAATGCGACCATGTTATGGTTGGTCACGGATTGAGGTCGGGCGCTGCAGGGCAACTGATCATACTGGCCGGCAAACACCGGTCTCGGCTCACGGAATACTATGCGTGCCCCTTGCGGCGCACTCTTAAGAAAGTGCTTCAGGATGGCGTTTTTGGGTGCGGCCTGCAGGGCGACGATCCATGCCGTGGCACTCTCGCACTCAGATGCTTGCACCCCATCACCCCACACGACCCTTATGGTATCTGCCAGACCGCCGGCCTCGACGTAGTTCCGTGCGCATTCGGCTGCTTTCTTATCCTTATCCAGTGCGATAACCTTAGCGCCGGTCAGACGTGCCAGGTAAATGGCGGTAAAGGGAACAGCGCCGCAGCCGATGTTGGCGACAACATCTCCATCCCCGATGGCCGCTAGTTTAACCTCCCGCTCAACGACTCCGAGGTAAAGGCGCGAGTAGAGGGAGGCCAACGGGGGTAGACGAGTCAGCGCTTTCTCCAACCGTCCGTTGAGCACCGCCTTATCGTCCATTATCTGTGCTATCCGGTTCATCCCCCTGAAAAACAACCCCGGATGTTTGACTCGCGATCTGCTTAAGCACCTTATAAGATCAAGTCTCCTTGAATTCTTCACCCGCCCAACTGCTGCTATTGCTCATCATCCGTAATTATTTTAGCACGATAAGGTTTCCCTGTCAACTGGCCAGATTAAATGTGTGGCAGGCTTATGACAATACACCCTGAAAAGCAGGGGCGAAATGTCTTTCGCCCCTGCCAGCAGTAGAGGAAACGCGATATGTCAAGATTGTGGCAATACACCGTGAAAAGTAGGGGCGAAATGTCCTTCGCCCTTGCCAGCAGAAGAGGAAACGCGATATGTCAAGATTGTGGCAATACACCGTGAAAAGTAGGGGCG
>JALPXT010000081.1 GCA_023271485.1 Dehalococcoidia bacterium
TGCTTGATCTCAATCATCTGGTCGGCATTGATGCTGGCGATGAAGCCATCTTCGCTTCTTACCACCTGTTTTAAGCCGTTGTCTTCGGCATCATTATGGCTGGCGGTAATATTTAGTCCACCGTCAGCATCAAGATAAGGGATGGAGAAGTAGAGTTCCGGGGTCGAGGTAACGCCGACATCATAAACATTCACCCCCGTGGAAAGAATACCCCTGATCAATTGACGCCGGATTCTCTCCGTTGAAAGCCTGACTCCTCCGCCCACCGTAACCGTTGGGGATGGCGCTGGATTTTGCCTCCGCAGAAAGGTGCCGTAGCCCTTTCCAAGATAATAGCATACCCTGTCCGAGAGATATTCGTCGGCGACGGCGCGGATATCGTAGGTCTGGAAGATTACGGGATCGATCTCCTGGGGGGTGAGCACGAACGACTTCAGGAGAACGGAGTCCTCCTGAGCGATGATCTCATATTGGCCCAGCGCAGCCGGGACAAGCAGTGATTCCCACTGTGAGAGGCACTCCCTCGAATCCTGCGCCACCAGTTCGACTTTTCCCGTAAGACAGGTAAGCACTTGAAAACCACCTTTTGTCTCCCCAACAAGCTTTTCGCCGGCGGCCAGAGTCAGGCGGTCAACCGAGAAGTGAAAGCTATCTATCAGTCGCTCCTCCTTCTCGCTCAGCCTCCTCGGGGTCAGTTCGAAGTCCGCCCTGGTGGTCTGGCCAAAGTTCAGTGACTCCATCGCTTTAGCTATGTGCAGCGGCCTCTGCGGAACCCTGTTCCAATCCCACACCCGGTAGGTGATTCCCGACGACTGCTGAATTTCGGCCAGGACCACCCCCTTCCCGATGGCGTGGACGGTTCCTGTGGGATTGAACAGCACATCGCCGGCCTTCACTGGAAGGGCATTCAGATACCGCGCGGCGATATTTATCTCCGGCGAGGCGAGGGCCTCCTCGAATTCATCCCGGGCCACATCCTCCTTGAATCCCAGATACATCACGGCACCCTCTTCGGCATGGAGCACCAGCCAGGCCTCATTCTTCCCGGTGTCGCTCTCTCCCAGCTCCCTTGCCTTCTCGTCCGAGGGGTGCACCTGAACCGAGAGATCCTGCCGGGCGTCGATGAATTTGAAGAGTATCGGAAGCTGTCCCTTGAACTCACTGGCTATCCCCCGGCCCAGGATATCTTCCCCCATCAAGCTCAAGAGATCGATCAAGGTGATCTCCAAACCCTCGTTCAGCCGGACTCTTGAGGGGTGCCGGGGATGGGTGGAGCACTCCCACGATTCTCCGATGCTCCTGCCCGAAGGGGGTAGCCCCTTCATCTTCTCGATGTGATCCCCTCCCCACACCAGTTCCACCAGATTGTCGGCGGCTGGCTTGATGAATCCGTGCTTCAGTAGCTCCAGATATTCCTGTATCTTCTCCCGATTCTGATAATAGCCCATCCACCTGCTCCTTTCCGATTCCGGTTGTGCCGTCACGAGTTTGTTCAGTGCTTCAAAGCAGTACCGGTTTCCCCGGATTGTCCTTGCCCAGTCCTTCTTCCCGTCCCGCCGAAGCTCAGTCTTCATCCTCACCCGGCCATAAGGCGGCAGGAATGTATCCGCCACTACCTCGCCGGAGGATAGCTCTATGTTTGTCAGATCGATGCAGTTGTAGATCAGGGCGTCCCTGGCTCGTGCCCGGGAAAGGGAGCTATTGATTATCACGCTCCCGGAGATGTCGAGGTAATCGGCGCTCACTCCCAGGAGAACACTGTCCTTCACCTTGCCTTTGGCCTGAGTATCGAGCAATATAGAGTTTTCCACCAGCAGTTCACCCGAATGAGAGCTTTCTATCCAGTATTCTTCCAGGTCGTAAAACTGCCTCAGGCATTCCCCCTCGAGAGATTTTTCCAGCAGCCGGAGAAAGCCCGCATGATAAAGTCGGAGCTGACCGTAGTCCCACCAGAGGGTCTGGCTGCCTAGGTCCTTATCCCCGATCAGCCTCAGTCCCTGTCCTTCCCGGGCAAGAAACCGCCTTTTGAATCCATTCACCCTTTCCCAGAGCGCTTCATCGCCTCCGCCGGATACGAACTCCTCCCGGGTGGAGGTGAGAGGCATCCAGAGGTGAGGGTCGGTATCCATCCTGGCTCGCTTCCCGGCAAGCTCTCCGGCGAATTCCCGGCGTAAGGCTTCCAGCAGGGCGTGAGAGATGGAAAAGCACCCCAGGCTCTTCCCCAGGATTATCCTCCCCGATTCATCCGGCTGGGCGATTCCCCGGTCTATCAACTGCTTTAGTTCGCTCCAGGTCTGTTTTTCCCTCTGCAGAGCCTCGCCGCCGGCGGTGGGGATGAGGAGTCCGTAGCTCTGCCACTCACTCCTCCAGACATCTTCATCGGACGGTATTTCGGCCCCGATGCTCAGTATCTCGGCATGATACCTCCCCTCAAAATCCACCGGCCTCGAGGGGATGAATATCTGATCACCCCAGAAGACGCACAGCCTTCCCCCGCGGGAGGCCGCAAATGGACCCGTCTGGAAGATCACCCCTTCCAGGACGGTCAGGGCAGTCTTCTTGCCGTCTATCTCGATCAGCCGGGGCAGCTTGATGGCTGACTTGTTATTGGCCTCGGCGGCAGGTAGCGGCGCCATTCTCATGCCCTTACCGGCGGTATGGTACATTGCCACCGATCCGCCGCTCCGGAGAGTCTCATGCAAGCTGCAATTGGCCCGTGCCTTTTCCCAGGCATAGAGTGTGCCCAACAACTGACCTGCCCCGCCCGGCCAGTCCTCCTCAACGGATATGATCTGCGCCTTTCGGCCGGTGACCGAGCCGCGGGAGGCTTCCAGTCGGCTCTGCCAGAAATCCGCCTGATCCTTATTTGAGGAGACGACGATGATGACGTCGAAGCCGCGATCGGCCTCAACCGCCGTATGCATGTCCCGAATGTTAGCCCGATGCATGATATTCACCTTTACTTATCATAGCGCAGAAGGGCCAGCAAGGCAACACATTCGAGAATACTCACGGAATGGATTGACAATGCCCAAATGGAAGGAGTATCATATGTTATCACATCTGCAAACCGGGCGGCTATCGGGAGGAACGACGACATCGCGGCTCGTTTCGGATGATGCCTATCGTTTTTGTGCCGGCTCCAACTTCAGGAGGTGGGAGAATGGGTCATGAAGATAAGACGAAAAAACAACTCATACAAATGATATTTGCCCCTTATCAGAAACACTAAGAACAGGTTATCATGCATTAGCCGGGCATATACACTATGACAAAGATGGTAGGAAAATATATGTGGAGGTTTCAACTTCCCCGATAAGAAACGAAAAAGGTGAGATATCCCAGGTCATCCATATTGCACGCAACATCACCCAGCGCAAGCGGGCCGAGGAGGCGCTCCGGGAATCTGAGGAAAAATACCGCGGTCTGGTAACAAATGTTAGATTAGGGATATTCAGACACTCAGCAGAGGTAGGGGGAAGAATCCTGGAAGCGAATCCGGCCATGGAGGAGATCACCGGTTACTCCAGGGACGAGCTGCTGGGAAAGCAAGTTTTCCAGCTGTATGTCCATCCGGAAGAAAGGGGATCGTTTCTTAAGGAACTGGCCACGACTACAGGGAAGGTCACCAAAGAACTACGCTTTTGCAAGAAGGATGGGACGGAAATAATGGTGTCGGCTACGAAGGTTGCCGCGAGAGACGATGCTGGCAAGATTCTGTATATTGACGGCATTCTCGAAGACACAACCGAGCGCAAACGGGCGGAGGCGGAACTGAGAGCCAAAGAGATGCAACTGATACATGCGGGGAGGCTCTCTTCGCTGGGGGAGATGGCTACCGGGGTGGCTCACGAGATAAACCAGCCTTTAGCGATAATCTCGATGGCGGCGGAGGGGAGATTGCGGGATATTCAAAGTGATCGTTTCGATGTGAGCATCCTTCCCCAGGAGCTGGAGGATATACTGAAGAACGTAAGGCGGATTGACCGGATCATCACTCACATGCGAACATTTGCCCGCAGGACGGGGGGAATGGGAACCGGTGAATCCGGAAAAGGTGCTGGATAACGTTTTCATCCTGCTCGGTGAGCAGTTCTGGATCCATCAGATTTCGGTTTCTCATGAGATAGAGAATGGCTTGCCCGCCATCAAGGTAGATGCGAATCAACTGGAGCAGGTATTTGTGAACATCTTGACCAATGCGAGGCAGGTTCTGGACGAGAAGGCTGAGGAAGCGGCCAGATGCGGGGAGGCTTTTGAGAAGAGGCTCGTATGCTCTATTTCAAGGGAAAGCCGGCAAGAACATGAATACGTGATATTTGAATTTGCCGACAATGCCTTCGGGGTTCCAGACGAGCTAAAAACGAGACTGTTTGATCCGTTCTTTACCACCAGGGAGCCTGGTGAGGGGACTGGTCTGGGTCTCTCCATTGCCCATGGCATTGTGACTGATGCGTTAAGGGGCAAGATATGGGTTGAGGATAACCCGGCTGGTGGAGCGAGCTTTAAGGTGGCGCTGCCGGTGGGGGAGGCACCATGCGCATCGACATCGTGACCCTGTTCCCAAACATGTTTAGCGGCCCCTTTGATGAGAGCATCATCAGGCGAGCCAGGGACAGGAAGTTCGCTGAGATCGTCATCCATAATCTGCGCGATTACGGACTCGGCAGGCACCGCGTAGTGGATGACTACCCCCATGGTGGAGGGTCGGGGATGGTGCTCATGCCGGAACCGTTGTTCTCTGCGGTGGAAGCAATAAAGGGGGAATCCCCGATTCCGGTCATATTGCTCACCCCTCAGGGCAGACTTTTCACCCAGCAGGTGGCTGAGCAACTGGCGGCATACTCTCGATTCATACTTGTCTGCGGACACTATGAGGGGGTTGATGAACGGGTGAGGGAATACCTCGCCACCGACGAGATCAGCATCGGCGATTACGTTCTGACCGGCGGAGAGCCGGCGGCCATGGTGGTTTGCGATGCTGTGATAAGGCTCATCCCCGGTGTCCTCGGCTCGCCGGAATCGGTGAGGGACGATTCGCATTCCGGCGGCCTCCTGGAGTACCCGCAGTATACTCGACCGCAGATATTCCGTGGATGGGAAGTTCCACCGGTGTTACTTTCTGGAAATCATGCTGAGATCGCCAGGTGGCGCCGTGAGCAGGCTGTCCTTCGAACCCTCGCCCGCCGCCCTGACCTCCTGGAGAAAGGCGATTGGTAACCGCCGTTCAAGGTTGATGGTTGATGGTTGAAGGTTCAGGGTTCACAGTTCACCGTTTACGCTATCCGCTATGCGCTACACGCTAATGGGGTGGGCCGTGCGTAGCCAATTCCCTCCACAATCAGAGTATTGTCTTCAAGTCGAGGGCGAGCGCCGAATCTCTCCACCAGCCAGAGGTTAGTATCCACATGGTCGGTGAGACGCGGTATCTGATACTCCGTGGTTCCGCCGGCGAGGGCCGCATAAATGATCAACTGATCCGCCAGGTATCTGTCAACGGCTTTATGTTCGCCTGGATGATGCCGCCTCCCTTCGGGACGTAACCGGGGCGAACTATCTCCATCTCTGCCTGGATCCCCATCTTCGCCAGCGTAGGGAACAATACATGCTGCATGTGATGGGCCGAGGGGGCGAAATCCTGGAACAATCCCCCGGTCAGCCTCAGGGTGGTTTCCCTATCAGCGAAGCAGGCCAGGGGAAGTAAGGACATCAGCAACATGGTTGTCGAGCCGGCGGTGCCGATATCCCACTCGTAGTGGCCACCCTT
>JALPXT010000078.1 GCA_023271485.1 Dehalococcoidia bacterium
ATAAACTCTTTATTGCCATTTACCATTCACTAATCACCAGTTACCATTTAACCCTTCGCCCTTGCCGCCACAGAGGATAAGAGCCTTCATGGCTTCCAGTATAACATGCAGAAGGAACATTCACAATGTAAATATGTTACTGGGTTCAAGGTTCAAGGTTCAAGGTTGAAGGTTCAAGGTTCAGCCTTTAGCCCTTCCCGTGACGTGTGATTGGTGATTGCCAGCAGTAACTCCTGAGCAAGGTCAATTATAAAAGTTTGCCCCAAAAATTAACGGTGACTGGCTACTAGTCGGCATGACCAAGGAAGAACTCATGAGGATAGGACGATGCGCTTTCTAGTGTAGGTACTTTACAAATGAAAGCTCTGACTTCACAGCCTCATAAAAGGCTTTGTCATCTGTCCAGAAATCACATCTACGCAATTGGGCAAAGGCGGCATAAAGCGAATCATAGATGCATTCTTGATAGCGACGCTCGCATCTATGACTTGCTCGGCCATATTTGCTCATCCCGCTCTTGACGCATTTGGCGAATCTCTTGAGCCGCATCAAACTCTCCTTCCCACATATCCGCTGCCGCATCGCACAATGCCAAAAGTTCATCGGCCTCTCCCACATGCGGTTTCTCTACGTCCACATTTCCTCCTCTACTGCTTCCAACGCCTGCCGATATATTTCATCTCCTATCCAGAATCCTGCTTCGTTGCGCAGCCTGTCCAACTCCTCACGAAGCGATTCCACTTTGCCCTCCAACTTCGCACGGATCAAAATCCCAACCACACCCGTCTTACGCAATCCGTATACATCCGTCACTCTTCTTGCCTCTAACTCATCCAGAAGAATGACCTCTGGATTCCGCTCGGTCGCTAATGCAATAGCCTCCGCTTCTCCTTTATGCAATTCCCGCTCCAAGAATCTGACCACTGATTCATTACTTGGTGCAATTACTTCAATCCACCCCGCTCTTTGAGCTTCTTTGACCTCTTCAGCGCCAGGTCTCCCCTTTCCCTCTTCTACAACCTCCCTCCAGACCGCAGGCGTAATGAGAATCTTCTCATAGAACTCTTTTAAAAGCTCCAATCGCCCAATTCCCGCAAGGTGAATCAAGGTGGAAGAATCACTGATGACTTCTTGCATACTCAATGTCCTCTTCCAGGTTTTTCTCCGTATAGTGCCGTCTGATCTGTCGCCGCCCCAGAACCTCTTCAAACTCCCAACGAGTCATCCCAGCAAGGGCACACGCTTTGCCTGAAGAAAGCACGCCACGCTGATACAGTGCCAACGCCAGTTCCTTACGCAACTCCGTCTCCACCTCATCAGGAGGTAATCGGAGTGCCTCCATAACGTCTCCCGGTATCTTCAATATGCGCTCCATTTTCCCATTACTCCTTTCGACATTTTTTTGTGCCACAGAAAAATGGTGTCGATTTGGACTTTTAGATATTCAAGAAAATCAAAGAGGTTATCGCCGGATAAGTGCCTTCATGGCTTCCAGTATATCATGCACCGACCTTACCTGCCTGCGTAGCCAGCTCCCTCTATGCTGTCTTAACCGGAATCTCGTACTTCACAGGCAATAGTCTTTCCAAATTCAAGCGCTTGGAGGCATCAAGGATCTCAATGCCCACAATTCTGTCACCTTCTCCTACATCTAACACGATATCTTTAGAGAGCCGCTTATTAATCACCGGTTGTTTCCGATCATCTAAGCGCATATAAAGCAGATCGGTCTTAGCATCATACAGTATCTGCATTTTCCTCCTCCCATTTTCCGTAGAAGACGTAAACTGTTACGGTTACAATAATCTCTTCCTCTATGCTGTAGATTACTTCCACCCTCTTCTGCTCATAATACTTACCGTGCCGCTTCTGTTTAAAGTCATAAACTTTGGCTTTCCCTATACGCCCATATTTCGCCGGAATAGGGAATCCCGCATTGTTCAACATTCAAGGTTGAAGGTTCAAGGTTCAAGGTTCAGCCTTTAGCCTTCGGTCTTCACGAAGTGACGTTTATGTTCATCATTTTCTAACCGTGAACCCCGGAGCTTTGAACCCCTGGGCCTGCGGCCGGGGGCAGGCCTGAGTAGTTACCTTCCGAGAATGGGTTAGCTCACCCTAAGCTAACTGGTTCAACTGGCAGGTTCTCCACGTGAAGATTCACAATATCCGACAAAGCAAAACGATAGGTCACATCAAGTATCTCAATACCAATAAGATTGTTCTCAGCATCAAAATCAATTAATACCCCAGGCTCTACTTCCTTCGTTTTACTAACAGCCTTTTCCTGGATTTGGATATAGAGGGCATTAGCTTCTCTATCATACTCAATCCGCATCCTCGACCTCCTACTTGTTCTTATCAACCGCGCTTAGCACTATTATACGGTCTTTTTCCTCTATATAGCTAACTCGGATTAATTTTTCTCCTATAGACTTAAAAGCATTCTTCCTTCCTGTGGATAGGTACTCAATCCTATCAGGATAGGCTAACGCTTCCTCTACCTCTGTTAATGGGATACCCCTCCACTTCATCCTTCGTTTAGCATGCCGAGCAAGGTAAATTTGTTTCAATGTTTATAGTTCCACCCTCGCATCTTCACCGATGAAAAGCCTTACTGCCTTTTGTGATTGGTAATTGGTGATGAGGAATTGAATAAACGAGTCACCAGTTACCATTCACTAATCACCAGTTACCATTTGACCCTTCGCCCTTGCCCCCACAAGACCATCAGGGGGATTCTCCCTCGGAAACCCCCCTAAAGAAGTACGGGCCTAGTCCATCCAACTCTGTTTCTAATTGAGAAGCAAATCGTTCGATATCTAAGGCCTCCACAGAGAAATACAACCCCGGTCCATATCCACCATAGACTCTATCCACCTGATTCGGATGGTCAATCCATACGTTCACGTCAAAAAGGGTGGAAGGAGCGGTAGATTGATTTGTCGCATGAGTTGGCAGCCCGGCACGAATCTGGGCCGCCGATGAGATTTTCACCGAGGCATTGCTCTCGGTCAGGCGACAAATCCATAGCCCGAAGTCTGGCTCAATGGGATCAAAGGCCATCCTGTGCTTCTTGCCATCTGCCAATTGCCGAAGCTCCTCGATCAGCCCCCTTATATCCTCAAGGATGAGCGTAGTGTCCTTTACACTTTGATATAGAACATTATCGCCCACCGACAATGCCATACGATATTTAACCCACAAGGTATAAGGCTCACCCAGCGATACTGTTTCTATATCAGCATCCCTCTTTTCCGTATCATATCGCTCCCATTCCAGAAGTCTTAAATCAAATGCACACGGGTATTCGGCATCATGTGTCAAAGTTGCCATTTAAGGACCCTTTCTGTTCTCGTACTTGGATACAGCCTCTTCTGGATAAACGACGTGAGCGTCTGCCTTTGCCAGTTTCTCCAAGAAATCTGCAAAGGCGTGAAGCTCTTTGCGAGCGCGTGATCACACCTCCACCCCTTCCAGTTCGATCACCGCCAGAAGTGAGGGAGAGCAAGTGGCAACGTCGATGAGATTGACCTCGATGTCCGCGTCAAGGTACTGAACGGCACCCAGGGCTCGGAACGTGTCTTCGGGCCTCAACCCCCAAGCCGCCAAGTCCACATCGGACCAGGGGGTGAAGCATGCCTCATGCACCAACGAGCCGAAGACCACCACACGACGGGCTCTGAATCGCTCTCTCAACAGATCCGCAGCCCGCCGAGCGAGCACCCAAGCACGCCTTCGACGTTCCTGAGGCTCTCGCCACTTGCGGCATCGTGCTGCGCGGCGATAGACTTCTAACTCCTCAACCGTTAGCTCAGCTGCTGTGCGTGCCATTGGGTATCATTCCTGCCGGGGTCAAACCTATTAACCCTTCGCCCTTGCCGCCTTCGATGAGGTTATCGGCGGATAAGTGCCTTCATGACTTCCAGTATAACATGCAGAAGGAACATTCACAACGTAAATATGTTACTGGGTTTAAGGTTCAAGGTTCAGCCTTTAGCCTTCGGCCTTCAGCCTTCAGTCTATACGCTATGCGCTACACGCTAAACCTGCTCCTTCCGCAATATTTGAAGGAATAGAAACTGCTGGTCTTCTCATTTGATTTGCTAAACACACGAGCCACTATGTTACAAATCTCTATATGGTATAGCCAGGATATGTTTTGTAATCTGTAACCTATGGGGTATTCTGCAAACTATAAATCCGCGATGTGCAACTTTAGGATAAGTGCTTAAGAACGCTTCAAGCGCTCTTACATCGGATACTTGAGGTGATGTAGTCCACTTGATTTCTATCGGTATAACCTCATCGGGGGTCTCCAGTATCAAATCAACTTCTGAACCTGAGACTGTTCGCGAGAATGACAGGCGATATTCCCTGCGAACTTAGGTGTCTTGAGCAACCTTTTGCGTGAACGTGTAGAAAAAGATATATATTTCAGAATAGGCTTCCAATGTTGCCTTGCGTGAAGGTCTTGTTTCCTGAATAACACCAGGAAGGCTGCCATATAACAGCATTACCAGGGTTGCGGCTTCGTTCAACCACAATTTGACTGATCTTCTACATTTGAATTTAATCCCTCATCCCCAATAGCTCTTTTATCAAACCCTGTAATTTAGTGATTTGCCCCACTTCAAGTTCCCCAATCTTCTTGGATATCCTCTTTCTATCAATGGCTCTCAATTGAAATGCGAGAGCTACCGATTCTTTGTCAAGGTGATTCCTATCGTCTGGTTTGATCAAGATAGTTCCTGCAAAATCCAATGCCTTTACTTTTGTAGTTAGTGGAACTATCAGCACGGTAGGTAAATTATATTCCTCTTCTTGTACAATTATTGCAGGACGCTTTCCCATCTGTTCACGCCCACCAATTTGAGGGAGATCAACAAGATAAATATCACCAGACTTCATTTTATGTCTATCTTTTGCAACTTATTTTCAAAGCTGATCAGTGCCTCATCACTCAAAGCATCCCACAGCTCAAATTCCGTCTCCAATCCCTCTTCGATTAGCGGTAAGTAGTATCTTAAGGCATTAGTAACAATGGAACTTTCACTCATCTTTCTCTCCCTTGATATTTGCTTGATTTTACTCTCTATATCATGAGGTATGGCTACTTCTAACATAATTCCGCCTCCTCGTACAATACTTTGCTTTCACCCTCAAGCGTTTTTGCAGCAAGATAGTCAGGGGGATTCTCCCCCTGAAACCCCCTAAAAAGCGGTCATGCCTGGGATCTTAAAGGGGCTTCACTAGTGTTAGCACATCTGTTAATCCCTGTTCTTGCATCACAATGATTGATATACAGTCGGTTAAACTCCAGGCTTTATCAGATCGTCGTTCATAAAGCTGCCACCCTCTCGACCATAAACGCGGATCAACGAAGATAATTTCAATACGTGCAGACATCTGTAACCGCCGGTAAAACTCAACCACTGCCAGCCGAAACCGTGGGGCACTCAGCGCATTTGCGGTCTCGTTCAAAATCGAAGTTGTGGTAACGAGGCACCTCGATTTCATCAATAACTTATATTCGCGGTCGGCAGATTCATGCAACTGATCATCTTGATTAAGCAGAGCAATCCAACAGACCGTATCAACAAAACATCTATTGGTCAGCATCTGATCTTCGTTTTGGTATTCCGTAAAGATAGTGGTCGTGCTCCCTTGCCAGGTCTGAGATGTTTGTTTTGACAGCTAATGAAGATAGATCGAATGCAGGGTCTTCTTTAACATCAGGAATCTTCTGCTTCGGTTCAATAGTCAAAACGTAACGCTTACCCACCTCCAGATCAACTGACTCCTCTGGCTTCAGCACTTTGCCATCAAAAACGGCATGTAACGTCTTCGTCATCTTGCACCTCCAATTCCACCCC
>JALPXT010000008.1 GCA_023271485.1 Dehalococcoidia bacterium
CGCCACGAGCCGGTCTCAGCGTTAAAGCGGAGGAGGGCCAGAAATCTCCCGTCGGAAGAGTAGGCCCGGCGCTGTTCTCCGCTGGCAGCATCCTCGTCATCTCGCTGAGACAGAGGGCGACCGTGCACCAGGGCATCCTCACCGGCTGCATCAACCGCAATCGCCGCAAGATGAGAGAGCACGCTATCGGGAGGGTGAATAAAGGTTTCCCAATATCCGTGCTCGAAAACGTCCTCGAGCTCTGCAAGCGAGATCGATTCGTCAATGTGGAAAATTCCGGTTTGGAGTCGCACCAGTCCCTCTAAGTGGGCCCCGCAACCCAGAAGCTGACCCATATCATGAGCCAGTGAACGGATATATGTCCCTTTGCTGCACTCCACTTCGATCGAGAGGATCGGGCTCTGCCAATCCAGCAGATCGAGGCGATATATGGTGATGATCCGGGGTTTTCGGGGCACCTCGATTCCGGTCCGCGCCAGGTGATAAAGCGGTCTCCCGCGGTGTTTGATGGCGCTGTACATCGGGGGTATCTGCTCGATCGGACCGCGGAATGAGTTAATGGCTGATTCGATCTGTTCCAGTGTCAATGAGGATGCATCTCCTCTCCCGGTGGTAGTGCCGCTTGCGTCATAGGTGGTGGTAGCCCGGCCGAACTCTACCCGGGCCCGGTACACCTTTGGCGACTCAACCAGGAATCTTGCCAGCCTTGTTGCCCGGCCGAGGAGAATGGGCAAGACCCCCGTGGCCTCGGGATCGAGGGTTCCGCTGTGGCCTACCTTTCGTTCTCCACTCAGTTTCCGCACCCGGGCCACCACCCGGAACGAGGTCATCCCCTGAGGTTTGTTAAGGTTTATGACCCCATGGATACTACTCATCGGAAATCTGCTCCATCAAATGGAGCAGGCGCTCCCCGCGCTCGATATTATCATCTCGCTCAAATATGAGTTTGGGGGTGTAGCGCAAGCGGAGACGAGCCCCCAATTCACGGCGCAGGAAACCAGAGGCCGCGGCGAGCCCCTCGAATATCCCTGCTTTCTCTTCCTCACTGCCCATAACACTGATCGATACCCTGGCCTGTGTCAGATCAGGAGAAACGTCAACTTCGGTAACGCTGATAAACCCCTTAATGCGGGGGTCGTTAACCTGGCGGAACAGCAAGTCGCTGATTTCGCGGCGAATGGCGTGATTGATTCGCTTCTGGCGCCGGCTCATTGCTTTTCCTTGCGATAGAACTCAATGATATCGCCGATAGTGAAATCGGAGAAACCCTCGATTCCGATGCCACACTCGGAGCCGGCGGACATATCGGGGACACTCTCCTTGAAGTGTTTCAGACTGCTCACTCTGGATTCGTGGACCGCTTCTCCGTTGTGCAGGACCCTTGCCAGGCTCCCGCGACTCACTTTCCCATCGGTGACGTAGCAACCGGCTATCCTGCCATGCTTGACGGCAAAGGAGGCACGGACCTCGGCATGACCCTCGAGGACATCGATGTAGGTGGGCTCTAACATTCCGGTTATGGTCTTCTCTATATCCTCAATGAGTCTGTAGATTATCTGATAACCACGTATCTCCACACCTGCCGAATCGGCTAGCTGTTTAACCCTGGGCTCGGGGCGGGTGTTGAAACCGATGATGATAGCTCTGGATGCAACGGCCAGCATCACATCGCTTTCGGTGATACTGCCGCTCCCGGCGTGGATGATCCTGACCTGTACCTCTTCATTCTCTAATCGTTCCAGGGATCTTCTGATCGGCTCGATGCTCCCATCTACATCTGTCTTGATGATGAGATCAAGGCCTTTGGCTGCCCCAGCACGTATCTGGGAGGAGATGTCGTCCAGAGTCGGTGATTTGCCCGTGCGGATCTGCTGCTCGGCCTGGAATTCCTCCACCCTGGCTCGTGCCTTACGCTCGTTGACCACTACGGTGAAGATGTCGCCGGCAAAGGGCACCTTGCTTAGCCCCATGATTTCTACCGGTACCGACGGTCCTGCCGACTTAACTGGCTTGCCCTCATGATCGAACATGGCCTTGATCTTGCCCCAATGGGCGCTCGCCACGAGAATGGTATCTCCGATCTTGATGGTTCCCTTCTGTACCAGCAGGGTGGTCAGGGGCCCCCTGGTATTGTCCAATCTTGCTTCCAGCACCACGCCACCGGCCGGCGTATCAGGATTCGCGGTAAGCTCCGCTAACTCCGCAAGAATGAGAATATGCTCCAGCAAATCCGGCAGCCCTTCACCCGTCCTGGCGGAGACTGGAATCGCGATTACATCGCCGCCCCAATCCTCGATCAACAGGTTGTGTTCCGCCAGTTGCTGCTTCACGCGCTCAATATCGGCATTGGCCTTATCTATTTTGTTGATGGCAACGATGATGGGTACTTTCGCCGAGCGCGCATGGTCTATAGCTTCCCTGGTCTGTGGCATTATTCCATCATCGGCAGCAATGACGAGCACCGCGATGTCAGTGACCTCCGCTCCCCGAGCCCGCATCGCAGTAAATGCCTCATGGCCAGGGGTATCGATGAAAGTGATTTTCTGTCCGTCGACCGTCACCTGATAAGCACCTATACGTTGAGTAATCTCTCCGACTTCACCATCGGCGACCTTGCTGTGCCTGATGGCGTCAAGAAGGCTGGTCTTGCCATGGTCGACATGTCCCAAAATGGTAACCACGGCAGGACGAGGTTTTTGGCCCTTGGCCTTCCGGGAGGAAACCGGCATTCGTTTTGCCACCGGTGCCTTTTCCTCCGGTTGGAGTTCCGGCTTACGACCCAGGTCACTTGCTATGGCGGCTGCGGTCTCATAGTCGACAGCCTGATTAATGCTGGCCATTACCCCTCTTCGCATCAAGCGTTTAATCACTTCGATGGGGGTAGTTCCGAGGAGATCTGCCAGATGCTTTACCGTGAGAGACCTGGGAAGCGCGATCTCAGCTTTAACTTTTATTTCCTTCTCCGCTTTACCTCTGGCAACTGGTGCCTTTCTACCCGATGATTTCTGAGTCATTCGATTCCTTTCTGTGCCCCGCTAGAGCTTCGGGGAGCGTCTTGCCATATTCCATGAGGGCTGTCCGATATTCCTCCGTGAGCCCTATTCGTAAGGCACGTGCCAGACGGTTCCTACGGTCTTTTCCCAGCGTTAGCTCCCAGCACTCTCTCGCCGGACACAAATAGGCGCCACGTCCCGCTTTCTTGCCCCGGTGATCTATTTCAAGCTCCCCGTTCGGGCTATGAACAAGGCGAACAAGCTCCCGTTTTGGTTTTGTCTGGCGGCAAGCGATACACATTCTCTGAGGAACATGCTTCTTGGCGAAAACACCCTTACCACGACTATCACTATGGCTCAACATCAACCTCAATCTCGTCCTCAATCTCGTCCGGCACCGGCTTCACACGCTTGGCTTTTTTCTTTCCCCTGGGTTTAGCATCGGCGAGGTCTTTCCTGCTCTTTTCTGCCATGGTGCGCTCTCGTGCCGCCTGCGGGAGAATGTCTTCTGCAAAACGTATTTGTGGGCCTTCAGGAGCTCGTGATTCCTCTACAAGCACTGCCTCGACAGGGATAACTTCCTCGACGATCTCTTCCTCGATCTCCACTGCGGGTTCCTCGATCTCTCCCACCAGGGCGATCTCCTCGGCTGCCCGAACAGCCATTTCCTCCTCGGCAACACTGGCACTCTTGATATCGATCTTCCAATCGGTGAGCTTTGCCGCCAGCCGAACATTTTGCCCCTCTCTGCCGATGGCTAACGATAGTTGCCCATCTGGAACGACTACCACCGCCGCCGCGTTCGCAGGATCGGTTTCTACACGCAAAACCTGCGCCGGGCTTAGCGCACTGGCAATGAAGGTATTTGGATCAGGATGCCACTGGACGACATCCACTTTTTCGCCTTGTAGCTCGTTGATGATGTTCTGGATTCTGATGCCGCGAAGCCCGATACATGAGCCCACCGGATCGATTTCGTCCTGTCTGGCTGTCACCGCTATCTTTGTTCGGGATCCGGGCTCGCGGGCTACCGACTTAACCTCGACAATGCCGTTGCTCATCTCCGGGACTTCAAGCTCGAACAGACGCCTCACCAGGCCGGGATGGGTTCTGGACAGCAATAACCGAGGGCCTTTATTGGTCTGACTGACTTCCACCAGAAATACCATCAGTCTCTGACCCACGCGATAGTGCTCCGCTCGCACCTGCTCCGCCATGGGAAGCAGGCCCTCCGCTTTGCCCAGGTCGACAATGATCTGGCGGGCATCTATCCGCTGGATCACACCGCTCAGGATATCGCCCTCCCTGTGGGCGAACGTTCCGAAGATGAACTCGTGCTCCGCTTCGCGAAGGCGCTGCATAACGACCTGCTTGGCGGTTTGCACGCCAATGCGCCCCGCATCCGGAGGATGAATTTCAATGTCGATTGTCTCACCTATCTCGACATCCTTCCGCATCTCACGAGCGTCACTCAGGGCAATCTCATGCCAGGTATTGGTCGGCGATTCCACAACGGTCTTCCTGGAGAAGACCTTGATTTCCCCGCTGGCAGGAAGTATACCGACTGAGAGATTATATCTCTTGGTGGAATCATCCTTCTTATAGGTTGACAACAAAGCGGCCTCCACTGCCTTGAAGACTAGATCCTTGGGCAGATTTCTCTCCGCTGCCAGTTGAGCAATGGCTAACAGGAAATCGCTTTTCATCCAGGCTCCCTTATCTTTCTAAGCACAAACTAAAAAAGTGGGTCATCCCCCACTTTCCATCATGTTCTAATATAGCATATTCCGTCATGCACTGCAAGATGTTTGAAGTCTTAAGTTTTAAGTTTTAGGTTTTAAGTTTCCCGCATAACACTTAAAACTTAACACTTAACACTTTGTACCCTCAAGTTTCTCGATGACTTCCTTGATGACCCATTCAGGGGTGGATGCGCCGCCGGTAACACCTATGCGTGACGCCCCAAAACAATGCCATGAAGGACCAATCTCATCGGCACTTTCGATGTGCAGTGTTCTTGCGCCGGTGGAGCTGCATATCTCGGCGAGGTGCCTGGTGTTAGCGCTATCATACCCTCCAATGACCAGCATTAAGTCGACCTCAGAGGCCAGTTGCAGGGCTGCTGCCTGGCGTCTGGTCGTGGCATCACATATCGTGTTGAATACGTATATCTCAGACAATGAAGCCAGTTGGGAATCCATGAGCTGCGCCAGGAAAGCGGCAAACTGTGTTTGGCTTTGGGTAGTCTGCGAAAGAACGCCGATACGGCGGACTGAGGCGCTTAACTCCGGGGTCGTGGTAGTAGCCATTGCACTCTCTCCGGCCCAGGAGAGTAGGCCTTTGACTTCCGTATGCGAGGCGTCGCCGAAGATTAGAACCATAAAGCCCTCTCGATGCAGCCTGTGAGCCACCTGCTGGGCATTGAGCACGATTGGGCAGGTGGCGTCAATCAAACTCAACTCGCGGGCATCTAGCTCGCTCATGACTTGCCGCCCTACTCCGTGTGAGGGAATGAGCAATGTAGCGCCATCCGCCTCGTCGAGGCTCTCGACTATACGCATTCCTTGCGCTGAAAGGTGCTCGATTACCTGCCTGTTATGCACGATGGCGCCCAGGCTTGCCAGCGGTTTCCCCGACTCAACTGCGCGTTCCGCCAGCTCGATTGCTCGCCGCACACCGGAACAGAATCCCCTCTCAGAGGTCAGCCTGATCTCCACTCTGATACTCCCAAATGCCTCGATATCCCGGTGGCAAGACTTCGGCGATGTGTCTCATGATTAGATTAGTAGCTTCAACCAACTGTTCTCTGGTCAGCTTGCCTTCGTTTCTAGGGAAAGAGAAGGGTTGGCCGATGGTAACGGCAACCCTGGGGCGTCGCCAGATGAATTCAGGCCCTCTAACGTTCTCGCTTCCGCAGATGCCGGCGGGAAGAATCGAAGCTCCGGAACGAAGGGCAATCATGGCAATACCAAACTCAGCTTCATTCATCTGTTGATTGAGGCTTCTCTTCCCCTCGGGAAACATACCCAGAGTCTGTCCTCTTTCCAGTACTTGCATGGCCTGACGAATAGCCTTTCTATCCAGTGTGCCTCGCCGCACCGGGAATGCCCCAAACCAGCGAACAAAAGCCGCGCCCCACGAGCTAAAGAGTTCCTCCTTGGCCATAAAGAATACGCGGCGGGGAACGCTGGCGCTAAGCAGCGGCGGATCGATAAGGCTAAGATGATTGGCCACCACGATGAGAGGTCCATTTCGGGGCACATTCTCCCGGCCTTTCACCTCCCAGCGAGTGAGTGAGAAAAGGAGGGTCTTCATCGTAGCAGTGGCAACGGCATAAAATAGGATCATCTCTCTTAATTATAACACAGAGGGTGGATGGCTGAGGCATCCTTGATCCACCAAGCATCCCTTGACAGTCAGAGATAAGGTGCTTATGATAAGAACTGGTATGCGCGATCGATCATCACAACAATTCCGCCGGAGGTTGAACTTTGCCCCAACTTGATGCTCTGCAAAATATCCTGGGGGTTGCTTTTGAGGATGTAACTCAGCTTCGGCAATCGCTTGTTCATCGCTCTTTCCTGAATGAGAGTGAAGCGCTTAGCGAAACGTCTGATGATCACCCTTTGTCATCGAATGAGCGGTTGGAATTCTTAGGGGATGCCTTGCTTGGACACGTGGTCGCTGAAAGACTCTACTGCGAGTTCCCCGACTTTTCCGAAGGAGATCTGACCAAAGTGCGATCGGCTCTGGTGCGTACGGAGACGCTGGCACGCATTGCTCGCTCGCTGAATCTGGGCGATTATCTTTTTCTGGGCAAGGGGGAGGCCGAGAGCGGAGGGCGGCGTCGCCAGCGGAACCTTGCCTGTGCTCTCGAAGCCGTTATCGGTGCCATCCTTGTTGATCAGGGGTTCAATGTTGCCCGGGAGTTCGTTTTGCGGATTCTGGGGAAGGAACTGGAGCGAGCCACCGAGGAAAAACTGGAGAAGGATCCCAAGTCCAGGCTGCAGGAAGTGGTGCAAGCGGAACAGCGGTTGACTCCAGTCTACCGAACAGACGATGTCACCGGGCCGGATCACGATAGGATATTTGTGGTGGACGTCTTTGCCGGCGAGACATTCCTTGGACGGGGCAGCGGCAAAAGCAAGCGGGCCGCAGAACAGGAAGCAGCAGTGGCGGCGCTGAAGACGCTGGAGGGAGAGTCAGATCTTGTTTAACATATTCAAGAAGACCTGGCAGAGCATGGAACGCACCCGTGAACTCTGGTTGGAGAGGGTAGGCGGCATCTTTAGTCGTTCCCTCATCGATGATGACCTGTGGGATGATCTGGAGGAAGTGCTCATCGCTGGTGACGTGGGCGTCAATACCTCGATGAAACTCATCGAAGGAGTTAAGGCAAGGGTGCAGACCGAGAGGGTGAGAGAAGGGACAAGGATACAAGCGCTCTTAGGGGAAGAGATGATCAGCATCTTGAAGTTGAAGCATGAGGACGAACCATTTACTTCACTGAAGGATGGACCGGCGGTTGTACTGGTGGTCGGGGTAAATGGCACCGGCAAGACCACCTCGATCGCCAAGCTTGCCTATAGCTTCAAAGGTCAGGGAAAGAGGGTAGTACTTGCCGCCGCCGACACCTTTCGGGCGGCGGCAATCGATCAACTGAAACACTGGGGAGACCGGCTGGACATCGAGGTGATCTCCAGTCAGCCGGGTGGCGACCCCGGAGCGGTGGTCTTCGACGCGCTGGAGGCAGCACGAAGACGCAAGGCCGATGTTCTTATCGCCGATACCGCCGGCCGCATCCAGACCAGGTTCAACCTGATGGAAGAACTGAAGAAGATACGCCGGGTAATCAGCAGGGCGGGGGTTGATCCGGTGGTACTTCTGGTGCTCGATGCTAACACCGGCCAGAACGGGCTCAGCCAGGCAAGATATTTTGCTGAGGCAATAGGTGTTGATGGTGTTATTCTTGCCAAGCTGGATAGCACCTCCCGGGGAGGCATTGTGCTGTCTATCGTTGATCAGTTGAAGATACCGATTCTGTTTATCGGGACGGGACAAGAGCCGGATGACTTAGCCCCTTTCAATGCTGACGAGTTTGTGGAATCGCTGCTCTCGCGGTAAACATGTTTACTCACCTTCACGTCCACACCGAATACAGCTTGCTCGACGGCATGTGCCGCATTCCCCGGTTGATTCAGCGGACCAAAGAGCTGGGGATGGACAGCCTTGCTATTACGGATCACGGTTCCCTCCACGGCATTATCCAGTTCTATCTTCAGGCTAAGGAGGCCGGGATAAAGCCGATTCTCGGCTGCGAGCTGTACCTCGCGCATGGAGAGCGCAGCTCAAGAGGGGGGGGCGAGAAGGCTCCCTATCATCTAGTTGTCCTGGCCAGGAACGAGATTGGCTATCGCAACCTGCTGCAACTCAGCAGCCGGGGCTATCTCGAGGGGTTCTATTATAAGCCGCGAGTTGATAAGGAGTTGCTGGCACAATACCACGAGGGCTTGATCGCCCTTTCCGCCTGCCCCAAAGGTGAACTGGCAACACTCATTCAGGAACGACGTCGCAAGGATGCTGAAAAGGCAGCCAGGTGGTACCATGAAGTCTTCGGCGATTTCTATCTCGAGATTCAGGATCACTCCATACCGGAACTGGCTCAGATCAATAAGGAACTCGTCGCCATGGGGCGGAAATTGGGGCTGCCGCTGGTAGCGACCAACGACACCCATTACATCGAGAGGGATGATGCTCCCCTTCACGACATCCTGCTCTGCATCCAGACGAACAGCACCATACACGACGAGAAACGCCTCCGCATGGCGGATGATTCTTTCTACCTGAAGAGCCCTCAGGAGATGGCCGACCTATGGTCGGAGCACCCCCAGGCGATCGAGAACACCGGACACATCGCCGAAATGTGCCAGATTCAACTCGAATTCGGCCGCCTCTATTTGCCCCAGATTGAGATACCCCAAGATAGGACCGCCGACGAGTACCTGGCTGACCTCTGCCTGCAAGGAATGGTCAGCCGCTATCCTGACACCCCCACAGAAGTCAGGGAGCGCCTGTTCTATGAGCTTGAGGTCATCAAACAGACCGAGTTTGCCAATTACCTCCTCGTCGTTTGGGATGTGATCTCCTGGGCTCAGAGGCAGGGGATTCTCTATGGAGTCCGAGGAAGCGCGGCCGCCTCCCTGGTGCTCTATTGCCTTGGTATCACCAACATCGACCCGTTGGCTCACAAGCTGGTTTTCGAACGCTTTCTCAATGTAGAACGCAAGGAAATGCCGGATATCGACCTTGATTTCCAGGATGATCGCCGCGACGAAGTTATCCGGTACGTGTCTCAAAGGTACGGGGCCGGCCGTGTAGCTCAGATTGTCACCTTTGGGACCCTGGGGGCCAGGGCATCCCTGAGGGATGTGGGACGGGCTCTGGGCATGCCCTACGGTCAAGTGGATCGCGTGGCTCGCCTGGTCCCTTCCGTAGCAAGCAGCCTCAGTGGTGCGCTTGAGGAAATCACCGAGTTGAGCGACATGTATCGCAGTGACCCGGAGATAAAACGACTCGTTGATACCGCTGCCAGGCTTGAGGGTGTGGCTCGTCACGCTTCGACCCATGCTGCTGGAGTCGTCATCTCCAATGAGCCTTTGATTAAGCACGTGCCGCTGCAACGCCCAACCGGGGGCAACCAGCAGGATCTCCCCACCACCCAACTGGCTATGGATGACATCGCCAGGATTGGACTCCTGAAGATGGATTTCCTGGGCCTGGCCAACCTCACCATTCTGGGGAAGGCCACAGAAATAATATCCCAAACCTGTGGCAGGGAGATCGACCTGGATCGGATACCCCTGGATGATGCCAGGACGTTCGAGCTGCTTTCCGCCGGAGAGACCACCGGCGTTTTTCAGTTAGAGGGTGCTGGGATGAGGCGGCACATAAAGGAGCTCAAACCCAGCCATTTCGGTGAGATAGCCGCCATGGTCGCTCTCTACCGGCCTGGGCCGAGACAGCATATTCCCACTTTCATTGGATCCAAACATAAGCAGATACCTATCACGTTTCCTCATCCCGCCCTGGAGAAGATTCTCGAGGAAACCTACGGCGTGATAGTCTACCAGGATCAAGTCCTGCTGATCGCTCAGGCTTTCGCCGGCTACAGCCTTGGTGAGGCTGACATCGTGCGTAAGGCCATGGGGAAGAAGATACCGGAGATAATGCAGGCGGAACGCGATCGGTTCATTGCCGGTGCAAGGACACTGGGTTTCCCTCAGAAGGTGTCCGAGGATGTATTCAATCTCATCGAGCCATTCGCCGGATATGCCTTCAACAAAGCTCACGCGACGAGCTACGCCCTGATCGCTTATAAGACTGCTTATCTCAAGGCCAATTATCCGGTGGAGTTCATGACGGCTCTTCTAATCGCTAATACTGGGAATCAGAGTAAAATCGCCACCGTGGTGGCTGAGTGCCGGCGACTGGGGATACCGGTGCTGCTTCCGGATGTCAATCGAAGCAAGCGAACCTTTGCCATCGAGAAGGAGGGCGAGGGCTCGCTTGCCATCCGCTTCGGACTGGGGGCAATCAAGAACGTCGGCGAAACCGCTATCGAGCCGATCATCACTGCTCAGGAGAAGGATGGGCCTTTCAAGTCGCTAGAGGATTTCTGCCGTCGATCTGATCTGCGTGGACTCAACAAGCGAGCACTGGAAAGCCTCATTAAGGTGGGGGCACTGGACTCTCTGGGAAGTCGCGGCGCACTGCTTGCGGGCATGGATCGGATCCTGCGGCTCTCACATCAAGAGCAACAACTACGGGAGAGCGGCCAGGCAACCATGTTCGATCTCTGGGGAGAAACTGCCACGGTCCCGATGCCGGCGCTGGAGCTAGGAAACATCGACGTGCCAGGCAGCGAGGCACTGGCCTGGGAGAAGGAGCTGCTCGGAGTTTATCTGTCGGCACACCCGCTGGTATCAGCGGCAAGAGACCTTGGCGATAAGATCACTGCTTTCTGCGGTCAGATCGATGAGGAGATGGAAGGGCAGGAAGTGACCGTGGTGGGTATGGTAGCCACTGTGCGCAAGGCAATGACCCGGAACAATCGCCCCTTCGTGAGCGCGGTCCTTGAGGATATAGGTGGTGAGATCGAGGTCACTGCCTGGTCGGAGGTATACGAACGGACCGAGGAGCTTTGGAAGGAGGGGAATACTCTGCTGGTACGGGGGAAGGTTAGACTGCGTGGAGAACGAGTGCAGCTCAATTGTCAGGGCGCAGTGGCTTATCGACCCGGTGAACCACTGGAGATTCCCTGGGCTACCGGTTCACCCCCCCCGCCACCCCGACGCGTCACCATCAGCATATCTCAGACCGAGGATATCCAGGAGGATATCGCTCGATTGCGGCAGGTCCTCGCCATCCTGGAGCAATTCCCGGGCGAAGACAAGGCGTATCTTGCCATCGCTAATAGCATCGGCACGGTCACGCTCGACCTGCCGACTCTCGGCGTAAGCTATTGTCCGCAGCTTCACCAACAGCTTGCTGAGATAGTGGGTGAAGAGGCACTGAGCATTGCTTGACAAAGCGGCAAGCATGTGTTAGACTATACTAGAGTTGACATTTTGATTGGTTACCCTCATTCCAAACTTCCTAATCTCATCCTGGTGATCAAGCTGTTTTTGCAAAAGGCTGGCGGAGTTATTGTCTAGTTGCGGCCACGTTTGCGTTGACAAACACTCAAACATATGGTATACTCGTTGATTGTTGCCTTGGATATCTGCTTTCATACCAGCCCTTCTAACTCCACCCTGGTTTTCAGGCTGTTCAGACACAGGCAGTGGGGATCTTCTGCGCCTCTGTTGGAGCATTTAGTGTGATTTCATCCACTGTATTACCTGATCCCATCGCTCATACCACCCGGAAATCATTTGCCAGGATTCCGGAAGTCGTTGGAGTTCCAGACTTAATCCGGATACAACATAGATCCTATCGCTGGTTTAGGGAAGAGGGGTTGAAGGAACTCTTCGAGGAAATTTCGCCCATCAAAGATTACACCGGTAACCGTTTGGAGCTCTATTTTCTTAGCCACGAATTTGGCGAACCAAAATATTCGGAGAGCGAATGCCGGGAACGTGATCTGACCTATGCCGCTCCATTAAAGGTAAAGACAAGGTTAATCATAAAGGAAACCGGGGAGATCAAGGAACAAGACCTTTTTATGGGTGACTTCCCCGTCATGACCCCGAGAGGTACCTTTATTATCAATGGTGCCGAGCGCGTGGTTGTAAATCAGCTTATTCGTTCCCCAGGAGTCTATTTCACGGTAGAAGATGATCCTGCAACAGGACATAGGTTGTGCCTTGCCAAGGTCATACCGGATCGCGGGGCATGGATTGAATTTGAAACTTCAAGCCGAGGAACGATCTCGGTAAAGATAAATCGCAAGCACAAGATCCCGGTTACCACCCTGCTTCGTGCCGTTGGCTATGGTCGGGATGAAGACCTCTTAGCGTTGTTTGCTGATGTGGACACCGATCCGGAGCGGTCGTTTATTAGAGCCACTATGGAACGAGACCCACTGGTCAGGAGTGAGGAGGATGCACTCATCGAGTTCTACCGGAAATCGAGGCCCGGTGAGCCGCCTACCGTGGAAAACGCCCGTGGGCTAATAAACACCCTGCTTTTCGATCCCCGTCGCTACCGGTTAGGTAAGGGAGGCCGCTATAAGTTAAATAAGCGGCTTGGCCCTAATTACCCTCTCACAGAGCAGCCTCGCACTCTAGTGGCACAGGTAGAAGGTAAGTGGCAGGAATGGCTTAATCGTCCCCTCACAGACCGTGCTCTTACTACAAAGGACCTGGTGGACATTGTGCGCCGCGTAATCCTGGTCAACAATGGCCTGGATACTTGCGATGACATAGACCATTTGGGCAATCGACGTGTGCGAGCAGTAGGGGAACTCTTGCAGAGCCATCTCAGGATGGGATTGCTGCGCATGGAGAGATCGATCAGGGAAAGAATGAGTCTTCTGGGAACCGCATCGGCTACCCCCACCACTCTGGTTAACAACCGTGCGGTGATTGCTACGGTAAGGGAGTTTTTCGGCAGTTCCCGCCTCTCTCAGTTTATGGACCAAACCAATCCTTTAGCGGAGCTAACTCACAAACGTCGGCTTTCAGCTCTAGGCCCCGGAGGATTCTCTCGAGACCGCGCCGGGTTTGAGGTGCGCGATGTTCATTACTCTCATTATGGAAGGGTATGTCCTATTGAGACACCTGAGGGGCGCAACATAGGCTTGATCACCTCGCTGGCGACTTATGCTCAGGTCAATGAATTTGGTTTCATCGAGACCCCCTATCGCAAAGTGGTGAAGGCATTGGAGAGTATCTCTCCGGATATTGTGAACAAGATCACAAGTGAGCCGGTGTTCGATACTGAGGAACGATTGATTATAGATGCGGGGGAAATCATCACCGAGGAGATGGCATCTAAGCTAGCTGAATTGCCTTCTCGTACGATCAAGATAAAGCCCTTCGTGTCATCAGAGATAGAGTATTTCCCTGCTGATGAAGAGGATAAATACATCATAGCTCAAGCAAATGCCCGACTGGACGAGAACAATCAATTCATGGATCGCAAGGTTGAGGCCCGGCATGGTGAGAAATTCCTGGCGGAGAGTCCCGACAGGATTGACTTCATGGATGTGTCCACCAGTCAGATTGTGAGTGTCAGCACCTCGCTGATACCATTCCTGGAACACGACGATGCCAATCGGGCGTTGATGGGCTCAAACATGCAGCGTCAGTCAGTCCCTCTTCTCTGTCCGGAATCGCCTGTTGTAGGAACCGGGATGGAGAGGGAAATAGCCCGTGACAGCGGTCAGGTAGTCTTTGCCCCAGTTGATGGGGAGATAATATCGGCGACAGCCAGACAAGTCATCCTCCATGGTGATGATGGCAAAGAGTATACCAGTCCCCTCCGGAAGTTTGCCCGGAGCAATCAGGGAACTTGCATTACGCAGTACCCAAGGGTAAGCAAAGGGGAACGGGTGAAGGAGGGGCAGGTCCTGGTCGATGGCTCGGCCACGGATAGAGGGGAACTCGCCCTGGGCCAGAACGTCATCTGTGCGTTCTTAAGCTGGGAAGGCTATACGTTTGAAGATGCCATCGTCATCTCACAGAGGTTAGTTCAAGAGGATGAATTCACTTCCATTCACATCGAGAAGTACGAGATAGAGGCCAGGGAAACGAAATTGGGCCCAGAGGAGATCACCAGGGACATTCCCAACATTGGCGAGAATGCCCTGCGCAATCTGGACGAAGAAGGGATCGTGCGTATTGGGGCGGAGGTTTCATCGGGGGATATTCTGGCTGGTAAGATCACGCCCAAGGGAGAGCGCGTTCTCACCGCCGAGGAAAAGCTCCTTCGAGCTATTTTTGGTGAAAAGGCGAGGGATGTCAAGGATACCTCGCTGCGAATGCCTCATGGGGAGTCGGGCAGGGTGATAGAGGTTAAGCGCTTTGCCCGGTTCAAGTATTGGTGCGATAGGTGCAAGGTTGAGTATCACTACGTTGAGCCGCTTGAGGACGAGAAATGCGAACGCTGCGAAGGCCCGCTGAAGAAACTGCCGGGTGACGAACTGGATGCGGGCGTTCTTCGGATGATAAGGGTGTCGGTGGCCCAGAAGAGGAAGGTTTCGGTGGGTGACAAGCTGGCCGGTCGCCACGGCAACAAGGGAGTCATCGCCAGGATACTTCCTGTTGAAGACATGCCTTACCTGGCTGATGGTCGGCCGGTGGATGTCATTCTCAGTCCTCTGGGTGTTCCCTCGCGTATGAATATTGGGCAACTCCTGGAAATCCATCTTGGCTGGGCGGCACATAATCTTGGTCTCAAGATAGTAACCCCGGTTTTCAATGGCGCCCATGAGGGCGCTATTGAGGACGCCTTGGCTCGGGCCTGGTTTATTGAGCGCGCTGCGGACGGTAGTTTGGAGCCGGATGGTGCCGTGGAACGGAGGGAACGGGCCAAGGCCTGGCTTGACCAGCGCGGTCTTGACGGCGAGAAGATATTTGATGAAAACAGACGCTACGCTAATGGCGAGGCTAGGCGGACTTGTCTTATGATCTGGCTCGAAGACCAGGGGGTGACAGACGTATCCGCTATGGGTGATGAGGAATTGGAGCAAACGGCACAGAGGCTTTATCGGGAGAAGAAGCAAGCTCCGCCAATCTCGGGGAAGATGACGCTCTACGATGGACGCACCGGCGAAGCATTCGATGAGCCGGTGACGGTGGGCTGTATGTACATAATGAAGCTCATTCATCTGGTGGAGGACAAGATACATGCTCGCTCCACAGGCCCTTACTCGCTCATAACGCAGCAGCCCCTGGGAGGTAAGACTCAGTTCGGGGGACAGCGGTTTGGCGAAATGGAGGTCTGGGCTCTGGAAGCCTACGGTGCTGCCTATAATCTCCAGGAAATGCTTACTATCAAATCAGATGACGTGGTAGGACGGGTGAAGACCTATGGGGCCATCGTCAAGGGTGAGGAAATCCTGAGTCTGGGGGTATCGGAGTCTTTCAAGATGTTGATCCAGGAATTGCAGAGTCTGGGACTGGCAGTTGAAGTGCTGGGCAAAGAGGAGGAGCAGGTACTGCGCCTGAAAGAATCGCCTGATGAGATACCGAGATTGGGGATAAATCTGACCGGTATGGAGATCGAGGAGAACGAATAATGCTTGAATTCAATGATTTCAGCAGCATTCGTATTAGTCTCGCTTCGTCGGAGCAGATAAAGAGTTGGTCCTACGGTGAGGTAACCAAGCCGGAGACGATCAACTATCGTACCCTGAAACCGGAAAGGGATGGACTTTTCTGCGAGCGTATTTTCGGTCCGACCAAGGACTTTGAATGCTACTGCGGCAAGTATAAGAAGATCAGATATAAGGGTGTCATCTGCGATAAATGTGGGGTTGAAGTGGCTCATTCCTCGGTACGCCGGGAACGCATGGGGCATATCCAGCTTGCTGCGCCAGTGGCTCATATCTGGTTCGTCAAGGTAACCCCGAGTCGTCTCGGGCTCCTTCTCGATCTCTCGCCTAGAAAACTGGAACAGGTGATTTACTTCGCCAAGTTTATCATCACCCGAGTGGATGAAGACGCCCGAGCACGGACTATAGACAAGCTCAAGGATGACCTGGAATTTGAGTTGATGCAACGCCATGAGTCGGCGAAGGAGAGAATAGCAGGGATAGGATCATCCCCTAACGGGGAAGAGCCGGTAGACTCCGAGACAGATGTCAGGGAACAAGAGGATGCAGTGAGCCAGATTCAGCATCAAGTGGGCCAGGATGAACTGCGCCTTCATGAAGAGCTCGTGGCCAAAATTGAGGAACTGGAGGAACTCGAACCCCTGAGAGTCCTGGGGGTGAACGAATATCGTGAATTGAAACGCCGGTGGGGGGACATATTCGAGGCCAAGGTTGGCGCTGAGGCCGTCCTCGATGCTCTCACTCACCTTGATTTGGAGAAGCTACGCCAGGAGCTTCATCAGGAGGTTGCCGACAGCTCCGGCCAGCATTGGAAGAAGGTCATCAAGAGGCTTCGTGTAGTTGAAGCATTCTTGAAGCAGGGAACAAAGCCGGAATGGATGATTATGACCGTGCTGCCGGTCATACCACCCGAGCTCCGGCCTATGGTTCAGCTTGATGGCGGCCGATTTGCTACCAGTGATCTCAATGATCTCTACCGGAGGGTAATTAACCGCAACAACCGGCTTAGACGGCTGATGGAGATGGGCACACCGGAGGTTATTATCCGCAATGAGAAGCGCATGCTTCAAGAGGCTGTCGATTCACTTATCGATAACAGGCGGCGTGGCCGGGCGGTAACTACCCGTAGCGGACACGAACTGAAGTCGCTCTCAGACATGTTGAGGGGTAAGCAGGGACACTTCCGGCAGAATCTGCTCGGGAAGCGGGTTGACTATAGCGGTCGCTCGGTCGTTGTGTCTGGACCTGAGCTTTTACTCCACCAGTGTGGGCTGCCCAAGCGGATGGCGCTGGAATTGTTCAAACCATTTGTCATGCGGCAACTGATAGCCCGAGGGCTGGCCTATAATGTCCGGAACGCCAAACGGACAGTGGAGCAAGGAAACCCGGTTGTCTGGGATATATTGGAGGAAGTTGTCAAGGATCACCCGGTGCTGATGAACCGAGCCCCAACACTGCATCGTCTCGGCATCCAGGCTTTCCAACCGGTCCTTATCGATGACAGTGCGATCCAACTGCATCCTCTGGTGTGTGCCGCCTTCAACGCCGACTTTGATGGCGATCAGATGGCGGTTCATATCCCCCTTTCCCAGCTGGCCATCGAGGAGGCCCGGGAGGTAATGCTCAGCAGCAAGAATATGCTCTTGCCGAGTTCTGGGGAGCCAGTGGTGGTGCCCACCATGGAACTGGCTCTCGGGTGTTACTACCTGACTATCATCACCCCCGGATCCAAGGGTGAAGGGATGAATTTTGCTGACTTCGACGATGCCAGGATGGCTTATGATCTGGGTGTTGTCGATCTTGGGGCGGAGATAACGGTGCGGCACCATGATGGCAATGGGCAAACGAAGACCAGCGTCGGTCGCATCATTTTCAACGAGGCCCTGCCTGATGAACTTGGCTTCCGGAATGAACTGGTAGACAAGAAGCTGCTGAAGCGACTTACCTCTGAATGTTATCGCAGTCTCGGCAATGAGGCTACGGCTTCCATGCTCGATGGAATCAAGCGTTTGGGTTTTGAATATTCCACCAAATCAGGGTTGACTGTGGCCATCAGTGACTTGTATATCCCCGCTGATAAGAATAGCATTATACATCGGGCCGAGGAAGAGGTTGGCAAGGTTGAAAGCCAGTTCCAGGACGGACTTAAGACTGAGGACGAACGCTACCAGGGCATTGTGAGGATATGGAGTGAGGCCACTGACGAGCTGACCAGAAGCCTGGAGAAGTCGCTTGACCGCCAGGGCTCGATCTATATGATGGCCAATTCCGGGGCCCGGGGCAACATCGGACAGATCAGACAGATGGCCGGAATGCGAGGCCTGATGAGTGATCCCTCAGGGCGGATTATTGAACTGCCCATAAAGACCAACTTCCGCGAGGGACTCTCTGTCCTGGAGTATTTCATCTCCACACATGGTGCTCGCAAGGGCCTTGCCGATACGGCACTCCGCACCTCTGATAGTGGCTATCTTACTAGAAGGCTCATCGACGTAGCCCAGGAGGTGATCGTCAAGGAGGAAGATTGCGGGACCGAAGATGGACTCTGGCTCCTCAAGCCGACCGATAAGGGAATCCTGCCCTCGCTTTCGGAGAGGATCGTCGCCCGTCTCGCTGCTCGCCCGGTCATTCATCCAGAGACCGGTGAAATCATCGTGGACCGTAATGGTGAGATCGATACAGAGAAGGCAGCGGAGATCGCTGAAGCGGGGGTTACGGAAGTCTGTGTGAGGTCACCTCTGAGATGCCGGTCCCGGCGGGGTATCTGTCAGCGTTGCTATGGCATCGACCTCGGTCGGGGGCAGGTGGTGGATAACGACGTAGCCGTAGGCATCATTGCTGCTCAAAGCATTGGAGAGCCAGGGACACAACTGACTATGCGGACATTCCATACCGGTGGAGTGGCCGGGTTGGATATCATCAGCGGTCTTCCCAGGGTCGAGGAACTCCTTGAGGCCAGGGTTCCCAAGGGGCAGGCTGTCATCGCTCACATCGACGGTGTGGTGGATATAATCGATACCGAGGATGGCCGGAAGATCAAGATTCTAAACTCAGTGGTATATCGCGACGAATATCCCTTGCCGCCAGAATACGAAGCAGTGGTGAGTGAAGGACAGGTGGTCGATGCTGATCAGGTATTGGCTCTTCCTATTGTTGAAGACGAGTCAAGAGTCAAGAGTCAAGAGCCGAGAGTCGAGGGGAGGGGGACTCCAGACTCCAGACTCCAGACTCCAGACTCAGTACTCGGTTCTCCTATCCTGGCTAGAGTGGGTGGCAAGATTGAAATTCGCCGTGATCAGGTACTGGTGTTACATGAAGAGAGGGAGGAGTGGGAACACCTGGCTCCCCCGGCGGCGTCTTTTCTAGTGAGGAATGGCGATACGGTGAAGGCCGGCGATCAACTCACTGAGGGAACTCTCAATCCCCAGGATATCCTGCAAATTATGGGAATGGAAGCGGTGCAGCGTTATCTGGTAGATGAGGTGCAAAAAGTTTATCGGTCTCAAGGGGTAAATATCCACGATAAACACATCGAGATCATTGTGGGCCAGATGCTGCGCAGAGTGCGTATCGATTCCCCCGGCGATACCAGGATATTACCCGGAGAGTTGATCGACCGTTTCGATTATGAGACCCTCAACGCCAATGTGCTGGCTGAAGGTGGCGAGCCGGCTACGGCGCATCCAGTACTCCTGGGGATCACCAGAGCTTCACTAAGCACCCCCAGCTTCCTGGCGGCGGCTTCTTTCCAGGAGACTACCAGGGTGCTGACCGAGGCCGCTATCATGGGTAGCGTTGACAGGCTGGTTGGGCTAAAAGAGAATGTCATTATCGGCAAGCTGATTCCATCCCGTAGTAAAGTCTCACGGGATCAACTTGAGGCGGCGGAAATCCTTGCCCCCCTGCTTCCGAAGGGGCTTGCCCCTGAACAAGATCAGGGGCTTGCTCTTGATGAGGCGACGCAGTTGCCCGCAGGCGAATGAGAATTAGGAGGAACTTGCCTTCTTCAGCAGCCAGTACTCCAGGCTATCGGCCAGGGATATCCAGCTTGCCTCGATGATGTTGGTCGAGCTGCCAACCGTAGCCCATTGGTGTTGGCCGTCACTGGATTCTATCACCACTCGTACCCTGGCCTCCGTTCCCTCGCTTTCCTCAAGGATGCGGACCTTATAATCGATCAACTTCACTATCGCCAGGTCGGGATAAAACTGAAGCAGCGCCTTGCGCAGTGCCCGATCCAGTGCATTCACCGGACCACTTCCCTCGGCGGCGGTATGATATATCTCCTCGCCCACCTTAACCTTGACCATCGCTTCGGAGAGCGTTCGTTCGTTGCTTGTGGTGGGAAGACGGCGATGCTTTTCCACAACCACCATGAAGTCAATCAGTTCAAATGGCGGGCGGTAATCCGGCTGGGCCCGATACAAGAGCAACTCAAATGAAGCCTCCGCATCATCGTATTTGAATCCCTGGCTCTCCAGATACTTCACCTGTTTCAGAATCGCTCTTGCCTGCGGAGTTGGCGCTTGGAAATCGAGGCCATATTCCTTCACCTTGTAGAGTATGGTGCTGACTCCGGAGAGTTCTGAGATCAGAATGCGGATGCTATTGCCTACCAGCGAGGGATCGATATGCTGGTAGCTCTCCTCTGACTTGGCCATCGCGGCTATATGCATCCCTGCTTTATGCCCGAAGGCGCTTGCCCCGACGTAGGGCGAGTGTGAGAAGGGGGCTAGATTGGCAACCTCGCTCACATAGCGGGATACTTCGGTCAGCCTGGCGAGTTGCCCTGAATTGACGCAGTCGAGGCCCATCTTCAGTTGCAGGGTGGGGAGTATCGAGCACAGGTTGGCATTGCCGCACCGCTCGCCATAGCCATTGATAGTGCCCTGGACATGTGTCGCTCCGGCGCGCACGGCAGCCAGGGTATTGGCCACCGCCAACCCCATATCATTGTGAGCATGGATGCCCAGGGGAACCCCGCAACTCCTGGCCGTTTCCACAATTGCGGAAATCTCGTGAGGCATGCTCCCGCCGTTGGTATCACAAAGCACGAGACATTCGGCACCAGCCTCAGCCGCAGTCTCAATGGTCCGCAAGGCATACTGAGCATCTCCCTTGTAGCCATCGAAGAAATGCTCGGCATCAAAGAACACCGTCAGGCCCCTGGATCTCAGATACCTGACCGAGTCAGAGATCATCGCCAGGTTTTCCCGGAGGCTGGTCTTGAGAATCTTGGTCACATGTTCCGCCGATCCCTTGCCAACCAATGTGACTACCTTCAATTTTGTCTCCAGCAAAGCCCGAATATTGGGATCATCCTCCGTCCGGGTATTGGCGCGGCGCGTGCTGCCGAAGGCAACCAGGATAGAACTTGATAGCGAGATACTCTGCATCCGGCGGAAAAACTCGGTATCCTTCGGGTTTGACCCCGGCCATCCCCCTTCGATAAAATGAACCCCTAATTCGTCTAGTTTCCTGGTGATCTTGACCTTGTCCTCAACGGAGAAGGAAATTCCTTCTCGCTGGGCTCCGTCACGCAGAGTGGTATCATATATGTGAATACTCATCGGCGAACCTCACGATCTATATCTAGACTACACTAATTGCAGGCTCTCGTCAACTAACCGTGAGAGAACATGCCCACTCCGAATTGCCTGGATAGTTGACCGGACGACATGGGGCTTTTCAACGGCTCCTCAATATGGTAAACTCAGGTTACTGTTGGTGATTATGATGACTCTTTCTAAGCTCAACCGGGGGCAAACGCTCTCGTTCCTCCTGCTGGCAGCGGGGATACTGTTCGCTGATCAGGTCACCAAGGCTCTCATCAGGGCTAACATGTATTTAGGGCAGTCAATCCCACCCGAGGGGACATTCCGTCTGACCTATGTTACCAATCCCTACGGGGTTTTTGGCTTTTCCGGCTTTTGGGGCCTTTACCTGGGCCCAATCTCTTTTATAATCGGGACCGGCATCGTAGTGATCCTGATTATCGGGCTGTACTTCAACTACCCTCCTATGAGAAGCAAATTGGCCTCGATTGGCCTGGGATTCCTTCTGGGGGGGGCGATGGGTAATCTTATCGATCGGATCTGGCTTGGGGCGGTTACTGATTTCATTGACGTGCGCCTATGGGAGGGCTTTCGTTGGCCGACCTTCAACATCGCCGACGCCTCGCTGACTACAGGCATATTCATACTGATCGTCTGCCTGCTGATCATAGCCAAGGATACACAATAGCTCA
>JALPXT010000079.1 GCA_023271485.1 Dehalococcoidia bacterium
TTGTTCAATCTTCTTAGCAGCATAAATGAGTTCAATCATTCTCGCGGGCGGCCACAGCTCCCGCCTCAGGCAGGATAAATGTTTGCTCGTTCTTGCCGGAGAGAGAGTGCTTCAGCGTTTGATCATTCGCCTCAGCCGGCTCGGCGGTGAGGTGATCGTGGTGCTGGCTCAGGGCCAAAAGGACCCCTTCTCGCCCCGTCCCCGGCACGTGAAGATAGTTACCGACACGTATTCAGGCAGAGGACCACTGATGGGCATATATTCCGGGCTGAGACTCTCTCAAGATCCTCACAGCGTTGTCGTTGCCTGCGATATGCCGTTTCTCGATATCAAGCTGCTCCGTTACATGATGGATATAGCCGGTGGATTCGACGTAGTGATTCCCAGCATAGGAGGACTGCTGGAGCCGCTGCATGCGGTCTATTCAACGAAATGTGTGGCTATCATGGAAAGTATGCTGGAGGATGGCAATTTCAAGGTCAGCGATTTGCTTCAAAGGGTCAGGGTGAGATACGTGGAGGAAAGCGAAATAGACTCGTTTGACCCGCAGCACTTGAGTTTCTTTAACATCAATACACCGGCCGATCTGGAAAGAGCGGAGCAGATCGTGAGCCGTGAGGAAGTACGAAATGATCTCTGTTGAGGAAGCCCTGGAGAAAATCTTAAGCAACGTCAGCGTTCTGGAACCAGAGGAAAAGCCTATCCTGGACAGCCTGGGACAGGTTCTCGCCGAGGATGTTTGTTCGGATATTGATGTTCCCCCGCTGGATAACTCGGCCATGGATGGCTATGCGGTTCAGTGGGAGGATATCCGTGGAGCCACCATCTCGCAGCCTCGGACTCTCAGTGTTATCGGTGAGGTCGCCGCAGGCTACATCTCAGATCGAACGGTCGTCCCGGGCACAGCCATCCGGATCATGACCGGCGCACCGGTTCCCGCCGGGGCGGACAGCGTAGTTCAGTTCGAGGACACCGATGAAGAGATCCGTAAGACGGCAGGGAAACCTCTGAATGAGATCGGCATAGGGCGAGAGGTGGTGAAAGGCTCAAACATAAGGCGAGCCGGGGAGGACATCACCAGGGGGTCTCTGGTTCTGGCAAGTGGGATGGTGCTTCGTCCTCAGGAGATCGGCGTTTTGGCGTCGCTGGGGAGAGCGAATGTCCTGGTGATTCGCCGTCCTACGGTTGCCGTTCTAGCCACCGGCGATGAACTGGTGGAGGTGGGCCGGCCATTGCCGCCGGGCAAGATCTATAACAGCAATACCTATAGCATTGCCACCCAGGTGCGCCGTTATGGGGCCATCCCCCACATTTTGGGCATCGCCACAGATGAGAAACAGGAGCTAATGGAGAAGATAATCCGGGGGATGGATTCGGATTTGTTGATCACATCGGCAGGGATTTCACGGGGAGATTACGACATAGTGAAAGATGTGCTGGCCGAGCTCGGTGAGATATCCTTCTGGACGGTGCGCATGAAGCCAGGCAAGCCGCTGGCCTTCGGGATCCTGGCAGGGAACGGGAAGAAGGTTCCTCATCTAGGGTTCCCCGGCAATCCGGTAAGCTCCATGATAGCCTTCGAGCAGTTTGCCCGTCCGGCCATTCTCAAGATGTTGGGGAAAAGGAACCTTGCCAAGCCGACTGTCTCAGCGATAAGCGAGAGTCGAATTGAGAACGCTAATGGACGCCGTATTTTCGCCAGGGCGATAGTGAGAGAGCGGGATGGCCGGTATTTTGCTTGCGTCACCGGACCCCAGGGATCGGGAATCCTCACCTCTATGTCCGGAGCTAATGGGCTCCTGGTCGTTCCCGAGGATGTCGGAATCATCGAAGTGGGGGATGAGGTGTCGGTTCAGATGCTTGACTGGAGGGAGGAGGACCAGGTTGCTGCCGATTGTTTGCATCGTCGGAAGGCCGAAATCGGGCAAGACCACCCTCATGAAGGGGCTGATAGCGGAGTTTAAGCGGCGAGGCTATCGGGTGGCTACCATCAAGCATGTTGCTCACCGGTTCGATCTTGATGTCCCCGGCAAAGACTCGTGGGAGCATTCTCAGGCGGGGAGCGATTGTGTAGTGCTGAGCTCCCCGCACAAGGTGGCCATTATTGAGAATGTAGAGCATGATCTGAGCCCGGCGGAGCTTATGCGATTCATCACCGGGGATTTCGATATCGTCCTTGCCGAGGGTTTCAAACACGCGGATCAACCAAAGATCGAAGTTCACCGCCGGGAGATAGGAGAACTGGTCTGCCTTCCCCAGGAATTGATGGCCGTTGTGACCGATGAACCGCTTGGAAGCGTGCCTCAATTCTCCATGGACGATATATCAAGGGTAGCGGATCACATTGAGCGGCATGTTTTGGCCCCAAAGGAAGAGGCGGAAGCAATCCTCTTCATCGATGACGAGCCTGTGCCGCTCAACCCCTTCGTTCAAAACTTCCTGCTCAAGACAATACGCGGCATGGCATCTTCGCTAAAGGCCGAGTCCAAGAGCATCAATATCGTGATCCGGAGGCGTTAAGCGCCCGAAGCTGCTGCTCCAGCCTCCCCAATCGATCCCTGTGTTCGACGAGCTTTTCCCGCTCCCTTTGAACGATCTCCGCCGGCGCCCTCGAGATGAACTGTTCGTCTTGAAGGTTGGCCTCGGTGCGCGCAGCCTGATCCCGCCATTTCTCGATCTCTCTCTGCAGCCGTTTGCTTTCCGCTTCTCGATCAACCATCCCGCTCAACGGCAGGATGACCTCCACATCCCTCAGCACCAGCACCTTGGCCTCATCCTTACTTGCCGCTCTATCTTGCTTATCGATGATCTTCAGAGGACGCACCCTGGCCAGGGTGCTGATAGCAGAAAGATGGCTTTCAAGCAGTAATTCGTCATCCCGGACTGCGATCAGAGCCTCGATGAATCTGGAGGGTTCCACTTTGGCCTCCGCCCGGGCGTTCCGGATGGCGCGTACAATCTCGATTACCGATTCCATCTCCCGTTCGGCGGCGGCATCTATCAGGGATTCATCGGTGGTGGGGTAATCAGCAATCATGATAGAATCGGTCCTCTCAGGCAGATATGGGGCGACCTTCTGCCAGAGCTCCTCGGTGATGAAGGGCATGAAGGGGTGCAGCAGACGCAGTGTCTTATCCAGAGTATCGACGAGCAGGGGGATCGGAGATGGACCGGCCGGGTTACGGAGTCGAATCTTGGACAGCTCGATGTACCAGTCACAGAACTCACCCCAGACAAAATCATGGATCTTGCTCAATCCCTCGCCGAGCATGAATCTCTCGAGCGACTGATTGACCTCGGCGGTCAGCCGGTTGAGGCGACTCTTGATCCAGCGATCCTCTGCCGGCGGCTTTTTTCCTTCGAGTGTGTCAAGCACTCTAAGAGCCAGAGGATCCGGGGGGGACGCTGCCTCTATGCTTGTTACCACAAACCGGGCGGTATTCCAGAGCTTGTTGGCGAAGTTGCGGCTTCCCTCAAGCTTCTGCCGGCTCAGCCGCATATCGTTGCCCGGGGCGTTACCCGCGATCAGGGAAAAGCGCAGGGCATCGGTGCCGTAGCGGTCCATCGCCGCCAGTGGGTCGAGCACGTTTCCCCGGGATTTGCTCATTTTTGCGCCTTTCTCATCCCTGATGAGGCCATGAAGGTAAACCTTGCGGAAGGGAATCTCGCCGGTGTTCTCCAGGCCCATCATGATCATTCGAGTGACCCAGAAAAAGAGGATGTCGTAGCCGGTCTCCATCACCGAAGTGGGGTAGAAATAGCGTAAATCATCGGTATCATCCGGCCAGCCGAGGGTGGAATGAGTCCAGAGAGCAGAGCTGAACCAGGTGTCCAGCACATCGGGATCCTGCTCGATGTCCGGCTGGTTACAATGCTCACAGGTGGCAGGATCGTCCACCGCTACCGTAACTTTGCCGCAATTCCGGCAATACCAGACTGGAATCCGATGCCCCCACCACAGTTGACGGCTGATGCACCAGTCGCGGATGTTCTCCATCCAGTTAAGATACACCCTGGTGAAACGCTGCGGAATGATCTCAATGCGTCCGTCAACCACCGCCTCGATGGCGGGAATGGCCAGCGGGACGATCTTGACGAACCATTGCGGTGAGATCAGAGGCTCAACCATCGTTCGGCAGCGCTCGCAATGACCCACCGAGTGGGTATAGGGATCGACCTTGACCAGCAAATCCTGCTCTTCCAAGTCTGCCAGCAGGGTCCGGCGACAGGCAAAGCGATCCTGCCCCTTGTATGGTCCGGCGTTTTCGTTCAGGGTGGCGTCCAGATTCATTATGTTAACCAGGGGCAGGGTTTGTCTTTGAGCGACCTCGAAGTCCACCGGGTCATGTGCCGGGGTGATCTTCACCGCGCCGGTGCCGAAGGACGGATCCACAGCCTCGTCGGCGATAATGGGGATCTCGCGCCCCAACGCCGGGAGAATGACACTCCTTCCCACCAGGTGCTTGTATCGTAAGTCGTGAGGGTTGACGGCAACGGCGGTATCGCCCAGGAGAGTCTCCGGGCGGGTGGTGGCTACCGTGACGAAGCCTTCATCATCTCCGGACATCGGGTATCGGATGTGGTAAAGATGGCCGGAGATATCTTCATGTTCCACCTCAAGGTCGGAGAGGACCGTGGCACAGCGGGGGCACCAGTTGGTGATACGTTTCTCCCGATAGATGAGACCCTTCTTATAGAGATTAACGAAGGTGGTGCGCACCGCCCGGCAGGGTCCCGGATCCAGAGTGAAGCACTCCCGACTCCAGTCACAGGAAGCGCCCAGTCTCTGGTGCTGGTCCCGAATCACGTGTCGGTATTTGTCCATCCACTCCCACATCTGTTCCAGGAATTTCTCACGTCCCAGATCATATCGGGTCAATCCATCCTTAGCCAGGAGTTGCTCCACTACGTTCTGTCCCGCAATGCCGGCATGGTCGACTCCAGGGAGCCATAGGGTGGGATCGCCCTTCATCCGGTGCCAGCGAGTCAGTATATCTTCCAGTGTGGCCGTTAAGGCATGGCCCAGGTGAAGCTCGCCGGTGACGTTGGGCGGCGGCATGATGATGACGAAGGGCTCCTTGTGCGGGTCGATCCTGGGAGCGAAGTATCCCCGCTCCAGCCAGAATTGGTACCACTTGCCTTCAACCTGCTTCGGCTCATAGGCTTTAGGTATTTCGCGGGGTGACGTCATATTTCTATCTCCATCCCTTCGTAAGCCAGGCTTATGTCGGCCCCCAGCTCCTTTGCCAGCTGGGCGGCTTCATCTCGGATCTCGTCTTCAACTTCTGGATTGAGGTGAGTGAGCACCACGTGGGGAAGGTAGCCCTTGCTGCCCCGGAAATTGATCAACTCCCCTCTCAACAAGGTAGGGCACAGGTGGCCGGGTTTGTGAGCGGCAGCCATCGATTTGTTGGAGAAGAACATGTCCATAATCAAGAGCTGCGGGGTGATATGCTCCCAGCAGGAAGACAGTCCCGGCCCGGTATCCCCACTGAAAAATATGCTTTTCCCCTGGCCATCGGTGATTTGATAACCGACGGCAGAAAGGGCATGGACCACCGGCACCGGTAATACGTGGTACACACCGACGGTCTGGGCCCGATAAGGTTCCAGAGTATGCAGCCTAAGCACCGGGTTTTCAGGCGAGGGCCACGTGGCGAACCTGGGATATAGGACGCCGTTTATCAAGTGAGTGAGCAGGATTTCGTGTGTGGACTCAGTAGCGAAGACCTCGATAGTGCGATGAGAGTTCTTCAGGGCGATAGCCGGGACATCTCTAATGTGGTCGTAGTGGCCGTGAGTCAGCAGTATGAATTCGACCCTCT
>JALPXT010000080.1 GCA_023271485.1 Dehalococcoidia bacterium
TCACCCGACCCGAAGGCCGGGTGCTACCGATGCGGCGCTGGGCCGGGATCGGGAGGTCTAGGTTTCAATCCTCACCCGACCCGAAGGCCGGGTGCTACAGCGGCTAGCTAGCTTCCTAGCTGGCCGGTGCGAACCCCGTTCGCTGACACTAATTTTATTCCATTGCCCTAGGGCCCCCGTTTCCCGCTCAGATATGGCATTGTTTCTGCTCTCTCCCGCTGCGAACGTCACATTCCACGCAAGCATTGCTATGGGTTCGCATCTCCCCTTATACAATGAGTGGCTCATCGAAGTCTATCACCTGCCAACATCCAAACTCTTCGACGTGCTTATCACGGGGCTCTGACATACGGTAGAATCGGAGGCTGTCCTCCTTTTCATTAATCCGTTTAAGCAGCCTCTGTTTCATCCGTTCATACTGCATTTCATTTACTGAGCACTCAAATACCGATCTCTGAACCCTTTGCCCGTAGTCTTTGCACACCTGCGCCACCTGGCGCAATCGCTTCCGGCCCCCGGCTGTCTCTGTGCTCACATCATAGGTAACGAGAATCCACAAGACACTCTCCTCACCGATAGATAAAAGGTATATAGTGTTCCATGTCCCCACGCAGGTGACGTGCCAGCAAACGTGCCTGAATATGCGGCACCAATCCCAGGGGCATCTTCCGATCCGCAACGGAATGGAACACTTCGTCGGCCTTGCGCTTCTGATAGGCTGCTATAACTGCCTTCCGACCCTCTTCATTCAAATGAACCGCGCCGCCAGACCGCTCGACGAAATGGCTCCTGGTTATTTGCTGCCGGTTAATGAGCGTCAGCGCCAGCCGATCAGCCAGAACCGAGCGGAGTTCTTCCATCAAATCCAGCCCCAGCGATGGCCTCCCCGATCGTATGGCGTGTAGATAGCCAATCTGCGGGTCGAGGCCAACGCCCTCAGCTCCCGCAACGCAGTCGTTGAGTAGCAAAGTATAGATGAAGGAAAGGAGAGCGTTTACAGGGTCACGTGGTGGCCGACGGTTTCGTCCGTCAAAGCGGAAGGTTTCCTTATACCGGCGAATCATATGGTCGAAGACGCTGAAGTAAAGGGAAGCTGCCATTCCCTCAAGTCCACGCACTGTATCAATGTCCCGGCTTTCAGCCAGCTCTGATAGCATTGCGGCGTGCCTTTCTCCCACGAGGCGAAAAGCCTCGACATCCTCAGACTCCTCTACCTCCCGGGAGGCCCGCATCACCACATGACGGGCATTCTGTATCTTCCCGGCTACCATATTGCGCGCAATGGCCAGAGTCTGCTCCCGTGACTCCAATGCTCGGTGCTGTGCCTGGCGCAGCAAAACATTCCCCGAGGTCGGGCCGACGAGCCTGGCCTTGAACCGCCCGTTGGAGTTCAGTAAGACCAACGACCGCCCATCCTCAGCACAGCGGTGCATGGCAGCGGGACTCACGAGGACATTACCAAAGCATACCACGGCACCGAGGTGATGAATGGGAACCTGGAGCTGTGTCTTACCATCCACCTCCACTTTCAGCGTTTCATGATCCAGGTGCAGATAGGCCCCTTGGGTTATAATATACAGCGTGTTCAGTATTTGATGCATCTCTCGATCCTCACCCGATGTCGTCTTCAGAACCTGCCCCAATCGCACTATAGAGCAATAGCCGCATCTGCAAGAGCAGTCTCCTGACCACGATTATCACGGCTAATCGGCAATAAACAGTGTCCTGTGCAGAGAACGGATTCTGGCGGGGCGCGCTATGGCAGCGTGCAGACAGGATTCAGCCAGCGAGCAGTTCCCGCACCGTTTGTCGTTCACCGGTGCGGGAAGCTCTGACTTCCGCAACATGCGGCGGATGGCCTTGATGGTAGAATAGACCCGTTCCCGCAATGCAGCATTGAACTCGACCTCCCGGCGCCGCCGCGAACTGAAATGATAGACTGCGCCGCGCACCACCGGTTGACCGATCATCTCCTCCAGGCATAATGCCTGGCCGCATAGTTGGAGATTGGCGTGCCTGCCGGATTTCATCGATCCATACTTGTATTCCACCGGGTATGGAATCTCCCCGCGGAATTCCACCACATCGGCCTTTCCCACCAACCCCAACCGCTCCGACCACAAGGGCAGCCCCCGCTCGATGCGAACCTCATCGGTGATCTCAGTCTCCTCGTGCGCTCGCTCATGAACATCCCGCCCGCGCAGGGTGTAAAGGTTCTCATCCCAGATACTCTCCTTATGAATCAATGCACACTGCCGGGGGCAATAGCTATAGTGCTCCAGGGCAGAAAGCAGGATAGGCTCATCAACCCCTGATTCACATTCCGTGACCATGGACCCCTATCCCACGAGTCGAGTTAGGACCACCCCCGCAGGCAAATTCTCCTCATCTACCTCGACGGTGTAATCCACAAACTTCCGTGGGGCCTCCACACCTTCCTTAATCTTCACAGTGACATGCTCAAAAAGCTTGTGAGCTGGGGCATTGCCCACGCTCTTCTCGTGACTGAAGACATACAGCCCGCGGCAGGACATCAGCCCGCGGCTGGCAGAGTGGTCGAGGTCCCACATACTTTCCAGGGCCTGCCAAAAGAGCGCCAGGTCTTCTGAGGTGCAGCCGGTGTCCTGAGCAAAATGAGGGGTGAAAAACCCGTGACCCCGGTAGAGGCCGTAAGGCACCAGGGTCTTCCGGCCCATCGTTCCAGTGGGAGCCTTTTCGTCCTCATCCACGCGGGTTTCCTCCTCAGCGTGACTTTCTAAAGCTACCCGGGTGATGGAGAGATCGAGCGGCACCACAGGATCGATGGAGCGAGCGAAGGTCAGTTGAATAGGGCCGCGAACTTGCCCGCAGTTGTAACCTTCACCCTTTTTCCCTACAAGTACTGCCCCGAACGTTCTTATATCGTAGTAGTTTTGACACATCCAAGTTCGTGCGTCATCAGCTTTCTTATCCTCGCCTTTTTCGGCACCGACTGCCTCGTAGGCAGCTTTCTTATGATCCACAAGGTAGCCGCGGTGCTGCACAAAGATCTTGTATCGCGGCTCCGTTCCCTTCGTGGCATTCACCCAGTCCCGCACCTTCCGCTTGAGGCAGACATCGGTGACCAGCCCCTGCATGGTCTCGGGATCGACGCGTGGCAAGTTGCCAGCATCGGGATCGCCGTTGGGGTTGCCGTCAGTTACCTCGAAGAGAAGCACGAAGTCATGGCGACGCTTTATATCGGTATATATTTCAGTGTTCATTTAGGTCCCCTCCTTTGATTGATATTCTTTCTTCAAGTTCGATTGCTTCTTGATCTTCATCCTGCTGAGACTGCTTATAAGCTATGGCACCGGCGCGATCGGCTGCCCGCTGGTGCCAGTAACCCAATGAAAAGAGTCCCTGCTGTTCCAGGGTTAGCGTTTTGGGAAAGGTGCTGAGCCCAGATTGAACTTCCTCCAGCTTCTTTCCCAAGGCTACATAATAGCCGCGCTTCTCCTTACGCAATTTGCTCAGATGTGCTTGGGCTCCTCTCAGCAAATGGCCAAAGACCGACGCTGGCGCTGATGAAGCTGTGCCGTAGAATCGGTCTACGATAGTGCTGTTGAGCTGGCGCGGTTTGGCCGCTTCCTCTTGAACCGACTCCAATACAGCTAGGAGCTTACCACAAAGATAGGCGGGATGCTGGTTCTCAGGGTCACGTTTAACCATGAAATCCTCCTCTATATTTGATTGCTGGGAGAGTAAAACCATCTTGATGAGAGCGGCGCGGGGATATGTGATGCGCTGTTCCGCCCGGTTTCGCTTCACTGCCTGAAATAGCAGCCACATGGGTAGTGGGTCCTGCTCGAAGGCCAGGCGCATCAATACCTGGCAGACATTGGGGTTAAGCTGTTTGCGGTCTGGCTTGTTGTTCCTCCGGGGAATAGTGGCATTGGCAAGGTCATACAGGGATAGCGGTCTCCCTTCTCCCCCATACACATCTACGATATTTTGTAGAATAAAATATCGTGCCAGGCTGCGCTGGGCATCGTCTACTGTGGTATCCACCCAGTCCCTCACCGCCACTCGTCCGCCGCTAGCAGAAAAGGCCGTGGCATAGAATCGGTTGGCATCAATTTGAGTGGCGGTATCCCTTCCCTTGAATACTGAAGTCATCAGCTCTTTAACCTCTTCTGGCTTTGGGTCACGGAGCATCAAGGCCGGCGAGAAGGGGCACTCTTCCCGAGTCCAGAAGATGTATCTGAATGGCCCCATCCTAATGCTGGTATCATCATCGCGAACAAGGTCGATCGCAGCCTGGGAATAAGCCTCCACGCACTTCTTGCAGCATGGCGAGATACGAGATTCTGATTGTCCGTAGGAGTAGGCGGCGGGGAAGTTGGCTGAAATGAGGGCATTTCCCTTCGCCTTGCCGCCAGGGATGCCGGGAATCTTGAACGGATGCCGTGGAACAGGTGCAGCTACCTTGCCGCAAATAAGGCATTGCATTTCCTTCGGTGCTGCACCGCTAAGTTCCCTTTCGTCAATCTCTTGAGTTGAGCTGTCCTCCTCGTCCTCCTTTTCCTTCATTACCCGTGCCCAGAACTCATCAGCCCAGAATTCCTGCACTTCATCTCTATCTACCGGCCAGATACCCTCGACGCAAAAGGCGACCACTTCCTCCGGCCTCATCTTTCTGTCCTTGGGCATCTGGAGCATACCCCACTGAAAATTCTGCAAAAATCGCTCTACCGCTTTAACTGATGGCTCCTTTGTAGATTCAGCGCACCTCTTTACCAGTTCAACGAATGCCTGGTGACGCTGGGAGGTTTTGGCATCTCGCGGCATACCGAGGGCGTATTCTGCGGTATCCGTCAGAAGATTGGCCACGATATTGGAGCTCCGGTTCCCCACATCGGGGATTGTGCGTATGACACCCCTGGTTTTCGATTCAGGATCGCCGAGATAGGTTGGCGGATTGGAAAGGAGTTGCCCCGACATATCAAGCTCAATTACCCAGGAAACCTGCCCGCGCTTATATCCTATAGGAGGCAAATCTCGCCTTTCGGCATACTCGGCCAGTTTTTGTAGCAGCATCTCTATCCCTCCCCTGTCTCTTTATAGAGATAGTCCGGCACTTGCAACACCCCTGATTTCAGCCTGGCAAGAAAGAAGCGAGGCTCACCCCGCCCCGATTTGTCCGGAGCATAGTCCATATCAAACAGCATTAACCCCAGGTCATCCGAGAGATCAATGGGTTTGTCCTTCTCACCAGGTGGTCCAAAAGCAGCGGCAAACTCCCGACATCCCAGGTAGGGTGCATAATGGCATTGTCCCTTTGCCACCCGCCGCCGGAACTGATCGCGGTATTTCGCTGGCTCCTCATTCTGGCCATGGGGAGCGAGCACAACATCAGCCCGAATGATATAGGCTACATCCCTCAGTGCTAGGGTATGCCGCTGCTGGCGCTGCCGCTTATCATCAGCAAGATATCCCCCGCCCTCCTTTTCCCACCGCCGAGCCGATATTACCGATGCCAAGCCAGCAACCTCATTGCGCAGGATCGAGTGGTGGCGAATAGGTTTCAGCACCACAATTTCGCGTACCTGCCAGTGGAATTCTGGCTTCCAGAAGATCGCTTCCAGCGTGCCACGCGCCGCCGAGGGCGTCATCACCGGGTAGCTTACCCGCTCCACCTTCATTTCCGGCCGTGTAAAGCAGCCAAACTCTCCCCAGACTTTCACCTCCAATGGTGGGCCTGTATTCATATGACCTCCTTTCTTTTTGATTGCCGGGACGAACCTGCGCATTTGCCCCGGTAGGGAGAAACGCATGGGTTAGCCCCTACTGT
>JALPXT010000082.1 GCA_023271485.1 Dehalococcoidia bacterium
GAGGAGTGAACCTGGAGGTTCCCCAGGGCGATCTGCTGGTAATCAGCGGCCCCTCAGGGAGCGGCAAGACTACCCTCCTGAACCTGATCGGCGCCATCGCCAGGCCCACCTCGGGAGATGTCTTCCTGGAAGGCAAGGCCCTTTCAAAGCTCTCTGATGGAAGGCTGGCCGAGCTGCGCAACCATAAGATCGGGTTCATCTTCCAGAGCTTTGCCTTAATCCCGGTTCTCTCGGTCTACGAGAACGTAGAGTATCCACTTCTATTGTTGGGAACAAGCCGCAAGGAGCGACAGCGCCGGGTCATGGACGTCCTGGGGGAGGTCGGCCTTGGGGAGCTTGCCAGGCGGAGGCCAAATGACCTCTCCGGGGGGCAGCATCAGCGGGTGGCGATCGCCCGTGCCCTGGTTACCGAGCCCAGACTGGTGCTTGCCGATGAGCCGTCGGCGAACCTCGATTCCGAGACAGGGGATGAGATTATGAAGCTCATGGCCCGGCTCAACAAGGAGCAGAAGGTGACCTTCATCGTGGTCACCCACGATCCAGTAGTGAGCCGATACGCCAGCAGGATCGTCCATATCCGCGATGGACGACTGCTGAATGAGGGGGTGGAAACCCGTGCTTGTGATTAAGCTGGCCTTACGCAACCTCTTCCGCAATCGGCGGAGGACGATCTTGAGCCTTTTACTCATCGCTTTGGGAACAGCGGCGCTATTTCTTTTCCGCGGCTACAATGTGGATGTCATAACCGCGATCAAGGATAGCGCCATTGATCGACTTGGCCACCTTCAGATCGCAACAGAGACTTACTGGGAAGAGGAGCGTTACGGGTATGATTATCTGATCTCCCCGGAGGTCGTCGCCCAGGTAAAGGAGATCCTGGCTGAGGAGCATCAGGCGGTATCCTACACCGCTAACCTCAGGCTGGAGGGCCTTATCGGAACGGAGTTGAAGGGCACGTCCTTCTGGGCCTTCGGAGTAGAACCAGCCAATCCCGTCCCTGATCTGGAGATCAAGGGGGGCCGCCGGCTTGAGCAAACGGATCTAGAAGCGGTGCTCATTTCACCCTTGCTTGCCGAGAGACTGGACGTAGAAGTCGGTCACTACCTGATGGTGACTGCAAGGACCGTCCATGGGGATTTTAAGAGCGGCAATGTCAAGGTCGTAGGGATCTACCGCCCAGCAGGAGCCATCAGGGACCGGGCAGTGATCACCCCTATCGCCTTTAACCAGATGATGCGTGAAACAGATCGTATTGGGAGGATCGTGGTCAAGCTCGCCGACCACGGTGCCACAGAAGAAGTCGCCCTGAGGGTGCAAAGGGTCCTGGAGGAGAACGACCTGGCAGGCCTTAGGGTCAGGACCTGGGAGGATCTGGCGGGGTTCTACCATCTGCTGGCGCTGTTCTTAAATAGCGTCTTCGGATTTATCGGCCTGGTGATCTTCTTGTTGGTACTCTTCAGCGTCCTTGAGGCGCTGACCATGGCCTTCTTTGAGCGGATTCGGGAGGTGGGCACTGTTCGGGCAATCGGGACCAGGCGCCATCAGGTCTTCGGGATGTTCTTGAGCGAGGGTGTGCTTCTTGGCCTCTTCAGCGGCCTTCTGGGAGTGGCCCTGGGATGGGGAATCGCGTCTCTCATCAACGCCGCCGGGCTCACCTACACACTGCCCATAGCCGGCGAGAGGCTGCCCTTCCGGATCGCATTGGGATTGGATGTAGCCTGGGCGCCGTTTCTCCTTGCCCTGGTGGCGACAACGATCTCCGCCATCTATCCCGCCTACCGGGCGGCTAAGCTTGAGATAGCGAGCGCACTGCGATTTGTTTAAGCAACTTGTGAGCCGATATACCAGGAATAGACAACTCTGAATGAGGGGGTAAAACCCGTGCTTGTGATTAAGCTGGCATTACGAAATCTCCTTCGCAACCGGCGGAGGACAATCTTGAGCCTTTTACTCATCGCTTTCGGAACAGCGGCCCTATTTCTTTTCCGTGGCTACGGTGTGGACGTCGCTGCCATGACCAGGGAAAGCGCCATCCGTCAGGTGTGGCACCTTCGGATCGCAACAGAAGCTTTCTGGGACGGGGAGCGTTACGGATATGATTATCTCATCGCCCCTGAGGTCCTTGCCGGGGTTAGGGAGATATTAGCTGAGGAGCCCCAGGTGGTCTCCTACACCACTGGGCTTAGCCTAATGGGCCTTCTCGGAACAGAAGAGAAGGGCACAACGACCTTCCTTGCTATCGGAGTAGAACCGGGTAATCCCGTCCCTCCCCCAGAGATCAAGGAGGGCCGCCCGCTGAAAGATGGTGATCTGGGAGCAATGCTCATTACACAAGACCTGGCAAGGGAACTGGGCCTTCAACCCGGTGATAACCTGGTGGTGAAGGCAAGAACCATAGACGGACTCTATCATGCCGCCAATGCGGAAGTCGCCGGGATCTACCACGTGCCCGGTCTTGGGGGCAACATGGTGATCGCCCCTGTCTCCTTTAACCAGATGATGCGTGGAACAGACCGTATCAGCACGATCGCCGTCAAGCTCGCCGACCACGGTGCCACCGAGGAGGTCGCCCTGAGGGTGCAAAGGGCCCTGGAGGAGAACGACCTGGCAGGCCTTAGGGTTAAAACCTGGCAGGAGCTGGCAGATTTCCACCATCAGTTGGTGCTGTTTTTGAATCTTATTTTCGGATTTATTGGTCTGGTGATCTTTGTGTTAGTATTCTTCAGCGTCCTTGAGGCGCTGACCATGGCCTTCTTTGAGCGGATTCGCGAGGTGGGCACTGTTCGGGCAATCGGGACCAGGCGCCATCAGGTCTTCGGGATGTTCTTGAGCGAGGGTGTGCTTCTTGGCCTCTTCAGCGGCCTTCTGGGAGTGGCCCTGGGATGGGGAATCGGGTCTCTTATCAACGTCGCCGGGCTCACCTACAACTCCCCATAGCCGGCGAGACGCTGCCCTTCCGGATCGCATTAGGATTGGATGTAGCCTGGGCGCCGTTTCTTCTTGGCTTGGTGGCGACAACGATCTCGGCGATCTATCCTGCCTATCGGGCAGCTAAGCTTGAGATTGCGAGCGCACTGCGATTTGTTTAATGTTGGACGGCTCAAACTCGTCACTTGCGCTGTTCCAAGCCGTTCTCAATCCAGGTGCAGAGCCGCCAAAGCAAATTGTGGTTGTAACCCTTGATCGAATATGCCCATTAGTACCAAAACGTAACTACTCAGGTTCAAGGTTCAGGGGTTCACGGTTCAAGGGTTCCCCTGAGGGGTCACCCCGAAGGGTTAGACCGATGAAAATTGAACCGTGAACCTAATAACCACCGAGACCGCCGAGTATTCGAAAGAATTCGTATTATGTCCAGGCATAGAGTGCCTTAAGAAAGTCAAGTATATAATTTTGGGCATAATTCCCCTGTGACCTCCTGAGCACATTTTTTGAGGAGGCCTGGATAATCTGAGATGGAGTTGGCAAGTTTTGTTACCCGAAGTGCCTTTGGGGTTCACTGCCCGGTTAAGGTGCCCTCAGAGCCTAATCCTGGCCGCAATACGGGGTGTTACCCCAAGGTGCCTAAGCGAGGTTGAGGGATGCCACAGGGAGTATCTGTGGCCGGGCAGGAGTATCCAATCTATGCAGCGAGGTTTGGCCGAAGCCAAGAGCCTTATGGAATTTAGTGGAATCCCCAGCCCGGGCCACAAAACTGGTCTCCCATCTCAGAATGGAACTGCTCTTGTTATGGAGTCAAATACCCTCCTTTCGGATAGATTGGAAATGTTTCTTGGCAGAGGCGACATACTCTTCAATGCGATCGGAGGCTTGACGCTGAATGAGAAAGGCCTCAATCTTGGCCAGGGGGTCTTTACTTATGCCCTGACCATCAGGTGGCTGAAAAGACTTCCGATCTTTGATCATCCAGAAGGCCACCCGCATAAATCGAGTGGTAGCAGCGATACAAGCACAATCTTCCGACTTCCCACGCTCTATCAACCGATTGGCGTGGGAGGCAAAATAGCCATTGTGCTTCATAAGGGCATTGCCAATGTTAACGCTGATGTAACGCAGGTTTCTGGAGCCTTTTTTGGAAATGGGATGATTGGTCGACTCTCGGTCTGCCGACTGGAATCTGGTGGAATCAAGCCCGGCAGCTTTAATGAGGGCACGGCTATTAGGATATTGTTCAAAGGGGGTAATCTCTCCGGCAAATTCTCCCGCTCGTATTGGGCCAATATAGTCAATGCTGAGGAGCAATACTGCTGGTATGTGAACTAAGCAGCCAAGCAGTTCAACCTCCAGCTGGGAGATATTCCCTGAGAGCTGTTTCAACTCCAGAAGGAGTGACTTAAGAATCTCTTGTCGTGTGGAACTAGCAGGGGAATATGAGTTAAGTGATTGTTTAGTCCACCTGATGAGATGATGGCCGTCTTCCGGTGAAAGACGACGTCCACGACGACGGAAGAACTCTACTATGTAACGTGGTCTTAAGCGAGAGATTAGGTCAATATGCGGATATTTGGCAAAGAATTCCAGGGAAGCAGAGTGCCAGAGGTGAGGATTCTTGAACATCTCAATCTCAGCGATTCCCGGGAGCAGGTTGTCCAGCATTACATGAACTTTGTTCTTCAAGGCAGTTTGGTGCCGAACCTGGAAACGTCTATAACGACAGAGTTCACGCAAGTTTTCCCAGACTGGTTTCTCGGGACGATATATGGTTCCATAGCCACTGAGTAGGGCTTGTCCGATAGATCGCAGGTCAAGGTCATCGGTCTTAGACCAGGTAAGGCCAGCCTTACGACATTGGGCAGTTGAGAGTGGATTGAGAACGAAGAGGTTCTCATAGCCAAGTTCATAGATGCTGGCGGCAGGCTTCTTGTAGTAATGGCCAGTGGCCTCCAGGCCAAGAAGTATTTTTTCAGCCTGTTGTTCTCTGGAGACCCTGGAGATGGTATTATGCAGGAAGCTGATGCCTTCATGGCTACTATGGAACTCAAATGGCTGTTTAAATATAGTGCCAAAGTAGTCAGCCATTAGAGCTCTGTGGTAACTTTTGCCAATTTCGATGGGTACAATCATGACTTTCTCTAAATCACTTGATCTCAGATTCTCAGCGAAGAGACTCCCCTTGTTTCCACCGATATGCTGTGCTATTCTCTTATTGCTCTTTGCCATGATACGCCTCCTTGAAGGTTATTGGGCTAACAACCTCAACTATACCTTCTCAAGGGTATCTGGTAAAGAGCTTCTTAATACATCAGTAAAGACTAGGCTAGAGAGCCGCAAAATAACTATACCAGGAATTTCAAAAACTCCTATGCCTCGTAAAAGGGCGAAGCCCCTTTAAAAGCCCAGGACATGACCGCTTTAGGGGGTTTCAGGGAGAGAATCCC
>JALPXT010000083.1 GCA_023271485.1 Dehalococcoidia bacterium
ATTTTACCGAAGGCGCGGTGCTTAAGGAGCTCCGGACGCTTGGAGAGGTGAAGGCGGTCTACGGCAATATGGACTCAAGCGAGCTCCAGCGAATGCTGCCATCAAAGGAGTTGTTTACAGTTAACGGAAAAAGGATAGGACTCATCCATGGTTCAGGAGGGCCCTGGGGGATAGCGAAAAGAATAAGGCCGGTGTTCAATGACGTGGACATCATTATATACGGCCACTCACATGAGCCACATAGCAAGGTTATTCAGGGAAGCCTCCTCTTCAATCCCGGGCCCGCCAGAAACTATTACGGGCTGTTGACCATCGAGGACGAGGTAAAGGCTGAGATAGTAAGGATTTGAGGGAGCGGCTCTAAAGGCGCTTATCGCAGCCCAGGGGGTGGGAACAATGGGAATCAGATTTCACCAGAAACCGGAGCTGGAGAAGCCCGACTTGATTGCCGCCTGGCCGGGAATTGGCAACGTCGGGCTGATTGCCGTCGATACCCTGAGAGGAGCGCTCAACGCCCAACTATTTGCCGAAATAGAGCCCTGGGACTTTTTCTATCCACGTGCGGTTTCGATCAGGGGTAGTGAGCTAAAGGACCTGGAATTCCCGGCATGCCGGTTCTATTTCAAGAGACTTGGCCACAAGGATCTGATATTCTTTGTGGGGGAGGAACAGCCCGGCGGAGGACGAAAGGGTTACGAGATGGCCAGTCTCGTTCTGGATGTGGCATCGCTTCAGGGATGCGAAAGAATCTACACCGCTGCCGCCGCCGTTGCGCCGATTCACCACACCATGAAACCACGGGTCTGGGTCGTGCCGAACACCGAAGAGCTGGTAAGCGAAGTGCGGAGATATCCCAACATCATCCTGATGAGCGATATCGAGGAGAGGGGGGGTGAGGGCAATATCACGGGACTCAACGGACTTCTGCTGGGGGTGGCCCGGAAAAGAGGATTAAAGGGTATTTGCCTCCTGGGAGAAATGCCGGTCTACATCTCCCAGTTTCCTACGCCATATCCTGAGGCATCGAAATCCATATTGGAGGTTCTAAGCCATAGCCTGGGAATCAGGATTGATCTGAGCACGCTTGAAAGGCTGGGCCAGGAGGTGGGCCGGAGGATCGAGGAATTCTATCAGATGATCCCGCCGGAGATAAGGGAGCATATTGACCGTCTGAAGGACGTTGACTATGTAAAACAAGAGGAGCCCGGAGCGATAACGGAGCAAGACAAGGAGAGGATCATGCAGAATATCCAGGAGTACTTCAAAAAAGGAGGTAAGGAAGATTGATCCAGGAGCGGTCGTCTAGAATCCCTGGAAAGCGCCGGGCGGGTAACCCCGCTCTGATTGTTGCCTGGAGTCATGATGCGGGAGGGATAGCCTCCAGTGTGATCGAGTTCCTGGATAAGAAGCTGAGCCTTGAACCATTTGGCGAGATCGAACCGGTGGGGTTTTTCTCTCTCGATGGAGTCCGGCTCGAAGATGATGTGATTCAGTTCCCGGAGAGCAGGTTCTTCTCCCCGTCCTCGGCAAACAATATCATTATCCTCCATAGCGATGCTCCCAGCCGTGAGCATTACAAGTTCTTAAATACCATCCTGGATTTTGCCCGGGACAATTTCAAGGTGAAGGAACTCTACACCGTCGGTGGGATTGTTTCCGCTTCCGCTCACCTCAGCCCGAGACGGGTTTTCGCCGCGGTCAACCGGCGCGAACTCAAGGGAGAACTGGCGCCTTATGGTGTCGAACTGGATGTGGACTACCGAACCCCTGCGGGCAGCCTGCCTACTCTGAGCAGCTTCCTCCTATGGGTTGCCAAGAGGAGAGGTATCCCCGGCTGCGGGCTCTGGGTGAACGTGCCATTTTACCTGTCTGCTCTTGCAGACCCGACAGCGTCTAAATGCATCCTCGAAGTTCTGGACCGGAAATTCGCACTCGGTTTGGATTTCAGAGAACTCGATCTGGAGATAGCAAAGCTAAATGAGGATTTGGAGCAGTTGATGAGGCGGGATTCCGACCTCAGCCGGCACATACAAATGCTGGAGAGAGGAATTGCCCTCAGTGAGGACGAGGGGGAGAAGTTGGCCCAGGAGGTGGCGAAGTTCCTCCGCGGAAGCCGCCAGGAACGATGAGTGTGCCCCGGCCGCGGGTAAATACGCAAGCCAGTGATCCGCAAGATGATTTGACAATCCACGAATTCAGCGCTAGACTCTGAGCAGTTACAATTGAGCTTATAATTGGGAGGGATAGAGATGCTTCAAAGATCGCGAGTTGAGAGTGCGGACGCTTCGCTATGCGAAGCGGCGAGTCCTTTTGAACGGGTGCAGGAGCGGATTGGTGCTATTTGCGAGCCGATGAATATCGATGAAGGAATTCAAGCTCGGCTCAGGAAATGCGAGCGGGAACTGGTGGTCAATTTCCCGATCAGAATGGACGACGGGAAGGTGAAAATCTTCACTGGTTTCCGAATTCAGCATAATGATACCCGGGGGCCGGCAAAGGGCGGGATTCGTTACCATCCCGATGTTACCCTGGATGAGACCAGGGCACTGGCGGTTTGGATGACCTTGAAGGCCGCGGTGGTAAACATCCCCTATGGTGGTGCTAAGGGAGGCGTCATCTGTGATCCGAAGATCATGTCGCAGGGCGAACTGGAGAGGTTGACCCGGCGCTACGCCAGCGAAATCTCAATCCTGATCGGTCCTGAAAAGGATATCCCCGCTCCCGATGTGGGCACAAACCCTCAAATCATGGCCTGGATCATGGATACCTATAGCATGAACAAGGGTTATTCGGTTCTGGGAGTGGTCACCGGCAAGCCTCTGGAAATAGGCGGCAGTAAGGGCAGGTTCGAGGCCACCGGTCGTGGCTGTATGCTCAGCGCCGGACTGGCAGCCAATCATCTGGGGATGGGCCTCAAAGAGGCAACGGTGGCCGTTCAAGGCTTCGGGAACGTCGGGATGGCGGCAGCTAAACTGCTGGCCAAAGAGGGTTGCCGGATCATAGCAGTAAGCGATTCCCGGGGCGGCATTTACAACCCCAAGGGCCTGGACCCGGAAAGTGTGCTCCGTCACAAGACGGAAACCGGTTTAGTAGTGGGCTTCCAGGATAGCGAAACCGTAACCAACGCTGAACTCCTGGAACTACAATGCGACATACTGGTGCCGGCGGCTCTCGAAGACGAGATATGCAAAGCCAATGCCCCAAACATCAAAGCGAAGTTAATCATAGAAGGCGCCAATGGGCCAACCACCGCTGAGGCAGATGAGATTCTAGGCGACAGGGGAATAACTGTTATTCCCGACGTCCTGGCTAACGCCGGGGGAGTAATAGTATCATACTTTGAGTGGGTGCAGGGGATACAGTCTTTCTTCTGGGATGAAGCGGATGTGAATGAAAAGCTGCAGTACATAATGACTAAGGCCTTTGAAGAAGTGATGAGTATTAGTCAACATGAGAAAGTGGATATGAGAACTGCGGCCTATATGCTTGCCATAGGGAGAATAGCAAAGGCTATCACCCTCAGAGGAATTTACCCATAAGAAGAAAGCTACGCCCAGGATGCTGATGAACAACCTTGACCCCAATGAGCATAATTCTCGACGGCGATAATCTTTCCCTGGATGAGGTAGTGGCGGTGGCTCTGGCGATGGACTTTTTAGGTATTACCCTGGCTGAACTGGCGAATATATCCGAGAGGCGAATAGCACGCCTGCTCGATCCACATCTGAGCGGGCTGCCCGCTTTCCTGACCGAACACGGTGGGCTGAATTCAGGTCTCATGCTGGCGCAATATACAGCGGCATCACTGGTCTCAGAAAATAAAGTTCTGGCACATCCAGCCAGTGTAGACTCTATTCCCACCTCAGCAAACCAGGAAGACCATGTGAGTATGGGGACCATCGCTGCCCGAAAAGCAAGAGGTATCCTGGAAAATTCGGAAACAGTGATTACTATCGAACTTCTCTGTGCAGCTCAAGGGTTAGATTGTCTCAGGCCACTAAAGCCAGGAGTAGGATCGAGAAAAGGTTATGAGGTAATACGAGAAATAATACCCCGGTTGGATGGAGATGGCACTGGATGCCGAGGGGATAGCCAAAGCAGTTAAAGGAATACGGAACAATAATGTATCAGCAGAATAATACACCCAACCAGCGCGATGTAATCATCATCGGCTCGGGACCGGCCGGCCTCACTGCGGCTATCTACGCCGGCCGTGCCGGGCTTGACACTTTGCTCCTAACCGGCCTGTTCATGGGCGGGCAAGCCGCGACGACCGATAGAATCGAGAATTACCCCGGCTTTCCCCAGGGTATTTCCGGGGACAAGCTCACCGACCTGATGCGGGAGCAAGCGGAGCGCTTCAACGCTGAGGTGGTCATTGACCAGGTCACCGAGGTTGATCTCCTCACGCACCCTTTCGGTGTGAAAACCGCCAGTGAGCAATATCAGTCCAGAGCCCTGATCATCGCCACCGGCGCCTCGCCTCACAAGCTGGGGATTCCGGGGGAAGAGAAATTCATCGGTCGCGGCGTTTCCTTCTGCGCCACCTGTGACGGCTTTTTTTACCAGGATAAGGCCGTGATCGTCGTTGGAGGGGGCAACAGCGCCGTCGAGGAAGCCCTTTTCCTCACCAAATTTGCCTCCACGGTCTACATCGTCCACCGCCGGGACAGGCTGCGTGCAGACGACATCCTCCAGAAAAGGGTAAGAGGCAACGAGAGGATCAAGATTGTCTGGGACTCCATAGTGACAGAGGTTCTGGGCGACTCCCAGGTCAATGGTGTGCATTTGAAGAACCTGAAAACCGGGCAGGTGAGCACCCTGACTGCCAATGGGGTTTTTGTTTATATCGGCAACGTCGCCAACACGCAACTCTTCGCCGGACAAATAGAGCTCGATGAGCAGGGCTACGTAATCACCGATGCCAGGCAGCGCACCAGCATTAACGGGGTCTTCGCCGCCGGCGACGTACAGGAGCGCATCTTACAGCAGGTGGTCACCGCCTGCGGCACGGGTGCCAGGGCGGCCGTGGAAACGGAGAGGTTCCTCGCCGAACTCGAAGACAGGGCCTATCCAGAACGGACGTGATCCGTTAACCCCTAAGAGGAAGCGCTGCGCCTCAGCCTGGTTAAGAAGGCGCTTGCAGCC
>JALPXT010000084.1 GCA_023271485.1 Dehalococcoidia bacterium
TAACTACTTTATGCTGAAGATCAAACAAGGGTGCTCACCCCCGCTGGATACAAGCTAGTTTTCGGGTAAACGCACCCTGCTCAGATTCAGACGGTCCATCAGCGCTCTATCCAGACTGGAGATGGATGGTTTGCACTAGAAGCCAGGTTGTTAAAACCAAGGCTCTATTGTTGAAGGGGACCAGGGTCAATGTGGATATTGACGTATGTGGATAAGTCTCCGACTTAACCACATACTTGGATAACCCTTCGGGTTACCCACAATCTCCACATTGTTACTGTTGTTAATTCTCCAAAAAGCTCAAGGCATCATGAAAGAGAATCACCCTTTACTACTAAATTTGGAGAAGAGCCTTATTTTTGGAAGCCTGGTGCCCTGGGACGAAGAATGGTATTGGTCTGGGAAACAGTGTGCATTCAATGTTACGACAGAGGACACCCTGCAAGAATTAAGAAACTCTCTCCTCAGAAAGGCTCCAGAGATAGCTTATCGCTATTGCGATCAGCTTGCTGAAAAAGCGAAGGGGAGGGTGCATTCTGAATATCAAGAGTTCGTGAAATATCATGGCAATGATCTTGTCATCTATCCCAATGGCATTTCCATGGCCGCCGATCTCCAAAAGAAGGGCCGACTGCAATGGCAATCTATGCCCAAAGAAGTGATTTCAAAGGCGATGAAAGAGCACAACCTCCAAAACCCGTGTCCTTCCATCCCTCTTCCCCGTGAAGTTCTCGAAAATGAGAATGGAATTGGGATGTATTATAACTCGGAGGAAGGTCAAGAAATTATGATCGACTTCAATGACATCATAAGCGGACTCAAGAAGAAGGGAATCAGCTTAACAGAGGATGAGGCAAACGGCATCAGATCATTCATTTGCTCGGATATGGTTAGCACCAGATTCGTTAGAAGATTGGTTCGAGAATACGGTTATGAGTCCATCGAATTAGCTTTTCTTATTCGGGACAGCCATGAGGAATCTCATCTCGATTACTTACTTCGACGATATAAGGGGGCTTACTACCGAAACAGGCGTCCACGCATTGCATTTGTCTGATCATTTACGAACTCACCTGAGCGTTGTGGAAATGAGGCCAGAAGCATACTTGCACCTCGCTGGTAACTCTTACAACGCTTGATAACAGGTCATCGCTCCCAATTCATACTTTGTGACGGATTGTTTAGTACGCAAATCTCATGACCCCGTTGCCATACTTTCAACAATAGCTTGAATATGGAGCCCAACTGTGCTATAATGCTAAGTAGATATTAAAGATAATCTTGCAACGGGAGGCCCACAATGGGTAATCCAGCCAAAACTCTTGGGCATAGGATACGCACTTCGAGAGAACGGCTAGGGCTGAGTCAAGAGGAACTGGCTAAGCGAGCAGGATTCTCAGTACATCAAATAATCTCGCAGATCGAGAAGGGCAAGCGAGAGGTTAAAGCGTGGGAATTAGCCAATCTGGCAAAGGTACTGATGACCGATATCTCCACACTTTTGTCCAATCAGGAACCCGAGCCCCTGCCAGTGGTTCTCTGGAGAGAAGCCCCGAAGGAAGACACCGAGACTAAAGAGGCTGATTTTCTGCAGCGATGTCAGCGTTATGGTTATTTGGAGAGGCTGTGTAACGTGGATCCGAGGAGAAGGCTGCCGCAACAGGAAGTGGATCCAAACAAATTCGATTACATTGATGCTCACGAACTTGCTGAAGATGCTTTGAGGCAACTCGGTTTAGGGGCTCGGCCGGCAGCCTCCCTGGTTGATACATTGGAAAACTCCTATGGCGTAAAAGTCCTTTACGCTGATTTGGGGGAGGAAGGCTCGGCGGCATCAACAATCGGTTCTTTCGGATCAGCTATCCTGATGAACTCTGTGGAAGCCCCGTGGCGTCGCAATTTCAACTTTGCCCACGAGGTCTTTCATCTCTTGACATGGAAAAGTATCCCTCCAGAGAGGATGATTGCGGACCCTGCATTTCGCGACCGGATAGAGAGCCTGGCAAATGCTTTTGCATCGAGTCTCCTGTTGCCAGGCGATTCTGTATCCATTGCGATTGAGCGTCACGTGAAAGACGGGAAGATATATCATGCTGACCTCGTTGAGATCGCTCGCGAATTTGATGTTTCTACAGCCGCCTTGCTCTATCGCCTTCTTAATCTTGGGTATTTCGATAGGGAGGCCGTAGAGCGGTTGCTCAATAACCCTACTTTTCGTCAACTGGATCGCAGCACAATGACGGCCTCCTGGTGGGAACCACCGCCAATTCCAGAGCGCTTCGTTCGTCTGGCTTTCTGGGCTTATCAAGAGGGCAATATCTCGCGCACTAAGCTGGCCGAATACCTGAACGTAAGTCTTTTGGACCTGACCGATACCTTGCTGGAGTACGGCCTGGATGACCGCGAAAATTATAAAGCCGAAATGCTTACTTCTCGACGCTAATATCATCATCAAAGCTTACGAACTGGAGATATGGCTGCCCCTGATATTGCGGGTTGATACGGTGGTGCCTTCCACTGTGGTAGCTAATGAAGCATTGTTTTATACGCGGAAAACCGGCGGGATTCCTGAAGAGATCAATCTCCGCACCTTGATAGGTGAAGGAAGGATAACGGAGAAGGTTGCTACTATAGATGAACTCAATGATCTCTATCACCTCTTTGATAGGGTCTTTATTGAAGGACTTCACATTGGGGAATCGGAGGCCTTAGCTCTACTCTACGCCGGCAAGGTGCCAGAAGTTTATTTCTGTACGGGAGATGCAATCGCAATCAAGGCACTGGCAATGCTCCGAATGTCAGATCGCGGCATTGCAATGGAGGAAGTGTTAGGGGCATTTGGCCTCCAGCGAAAGTTGGAGAAGCAATACACCACTGCCTTTTTTCAGGAGAATATCAAACGGGGTCAAGAAAACCTTATCACTGGCCAAGGGCTGTCCAGAGGTTATTTGTAAGGATTAAGGAGGTTAGAGAGATGTCCGAAGAACGAAAAACTGCCAAATATCATCTCATGAAGGGCAACAAGATAATACACCGAGGCATTATCGACCGTCCTCTTGAGGAACGAAAGGGGGAGCACCAGGAGCGATTCCCGGCCTCACATATCGTGCAAATAGGACGACGCACAACGCGTGAGAAGGCCCTGGAATGGGAACGAAAAGGTGGCAAACGATAGGCCCAGGAAAAGAATGCTGCAAGGGGACCTCGTACGTGTAGCATTGTCGATAGCCCTGGTATAAGCAGTGAGGAAAGAACTTGAGAAGTGTTGAGTTCTATGAATTTGGCGGAATACTTCTGCCTGGCTCTATATTGCTAATAGCCATTGCCTACGTCTTCGATACCGCATTGATTTGCGAGAAATGGAAAAAATCTGCGACGATTTAGCCACGCTTGTCCCTGCGAAGGCAGGGAGAGACACTGAGGCACAGAGAGGTTCTTTATGTCATTCCTGCGAAGGCAGGAATCCACCTAATTTTCTAACCTTGAACCTGAGCAGTTCCACAACGTCTATATTTCGCGCAGGGATGATAACATTGGCTACGCATTGTTTGCGATAAGTATCAAGTACTTTTTGTTTGGATGACCCCATCTTGGCCAACGCCAGCTACCAGATCGTTATCGGGGGAGCCAGCTACCGGGAGAGATTCGCTCCACACTGCAGAAGAGAGGTGTTGACTACCATGAGCACAAAATGATAGAATTCTTTCAATCGGGTGGGTCAATATCTGTGGTGAGATGTGGATCATAGATGGTGTCAATTGACACCCTTGAAGACGCCGTATAACAGAATTGGCACGACTAGCGGTAGTAAGAAAAGGAGGCTGCAAAAATGCTGGATCAATACTTTCAATCTGAGAACTGGAATATTGTAGATATCCAAACGATACCAGAGCGTAAGGCTAAATACTACCCAAATAGCGGTATAGGGCTGTCAACCCAAACGGTGAAATTCTTGGAACGCAGTGCTCCCCAGGGAGTTTATAGTCATCAGAAAGAAGCCATACAAGATTATCTTGCCGGCGAAAATGTCTGCTTAACTACAGGTACTGCCTCAGGAAAAAGTCTGGTCTTCTATGCGGCTGCTATAGAGCAACTGATAAGGTCTCCGAACTCGAAAATCATTGCCATTTATCCTTTGAGGGCGTTAGCCAATGAGCAAGAACAACGCTGGATTGAGTCATTGCGAGAAGCTGGACTTGGCGTGAAGGTAGGAAGAATAGATGGGCAAGTTCCAATGTCGGAGCGACCAAGAATCTTACGAGACAGCCAAGTCTTGATTTTGACTCCTGATATTATCCACGCCTGGCTCATGCGTAGTTTAAGCGACAAGGCGGCGTTTGACCTCCTTGGTAAAGTCTCGATAATTATCGTTGATGAGGTCCATAACTATACGGGAGTCTTTGGGAGTAACTCGGCTTATCTTTTTCGGAGAATGCGGCACTTAATGAGCTTGCTTGGAGCCTCCCCCCAATATATTGCTGCTTCAGCTACGATTGCTAGCCCAGAACTACACTTAAAGCGGCTGGTTGGTCTGGATTTTAAGATAATTGATTCCAAGTCTAATACCTCCCCCAGCCAGGAAGTCAAGATTACTCTGGTCAGTCCATCTGATACCAAAGACTTACTAACTACGCTATCGGGATTCCTCGATTTCATTGCCAAGAATACTGAACATAAGTTCATAGCCTTCGTAGATAGCAGGAAACAGACAGAGTATATCACTTCAATTGTTTCCCGTTCTCAAGCAGAAGAGCCTGAATCGTCCACTATAGACTATAACCATCTGCAAAGACTTAATATTTTGCCGTACCGAGCCGGGTACGAGGTGCATGATAGGACTGCAATTTAAGACAGGCTTAGCAGGGGAACTCTGAGTGGTGTCGTAAGCACAAGTGCCCTTGAACTCGGTATCGATATCCCATTCTTAACCCTTGGCGTTTTAGTGGGTGTGCCACACTCCGCGACGAGTTTCTAT
>JALPXT010000085.1 GCA_023271485.1 Dehalococcoidia bacterium
GCGCAATAATTTATGCATCCCAGACTGGCTGGTACTGCAGAAGCCAGTTGGTGTCAGTAACTGAGAAGCCGCCAAGCGAGCCGTGGCCCGACCTGGTATGCTACCGTAATTATTACGCACCATGAGGCACATATCATGCCTCGCCAAGCTGTCGCCAGTATGATGTCAGGAGTTCTGCAATTTGCGTGTAGCGCATAGCGTGTAGGGAGTAGGGAGGCTACGCGCAACCTACTACCCCCTGCACCCTTTAGAGAGCGATCAAGATTGAACGGTTAGGCAAACAACCATCAACCGTGAACCCTGAACCGTGAACTGTGAACCGCCAACCGTGAACCCCTGGGCCTACGGCCGGGGTCGGTTGCTGAGTAGTTACAGGGTAATGCGCTATCGATGAAGCTCTCCGCCCGGGAAGTTGACTTTCGTATGAATTTCTGCTATAAAGGATTGCATGGAAGTGAAACAGGCGCCGGCACTCGAAGAGCGGATGGCCAGGGTTGAGGGAATCCTGGAGGAGGTGAGGGCCAGGCTCAATCACCTGGACTCCAGGTTTGAGCATCTGCAGACGAGGTTTGAGCATCTGCAGACGAGGGTGGATAGCGGGTTTGGCGAGGTTCGGCAAGAGATGGAGACCAACACCCGTGAGCTTCGGCAAGAGATGGAGACCAACACCCGTGAGCTTCGGCAAGAGATGGAGACCAACACCCGTGAGCTTCGGCAAGAGATGGAGACCAACACCCGTGAGCTTCGGCAAGAGATGGAGACCAACACCCGTGAGCTTCGGCAAGAGATGGAGACCAACACCCGTGAGCTTCGGCAAGAGATGGAGACCAACACCCGTGAGGTTCGGCAAGAGATGGAGACCAACACCCGTGAGCTTCGGCAAGAGATGGAGACCAACACCCGTGAGCTTCGGCAAGAGATGGAGACCAACACCCGTGAACTCCAGCGAGAGATGCAAATTCAATTCCGCTGGACTTTAGGAATAATGCTTGGCGTCCTCATCCCGATGTGGGTGACCATCATCCTGACCATTCTTGTGGCCCTGTGATTACCGGCGTTTGGCGGCCGGCACATTTTAGCCGCCGGATGCGCCGGCTTTATGCCGGCGCATCCTCTTCATGCCGAGACCTGACCGGTCTCCCCCCGAGCCCGTAGCGCCGGGGTTTATCCCGGCGGGGGCAAGGCTGAAAGCTGATAGGTGCTTACCCACGGAATTCATGCTTCAGCCGTTCGGCTGAGCTCACGAGGAAGCCCTGAAGGGTTAATGGCGCAAGGTCAGGAGACCTCTCCCACAGAGTGGGGAGACCCCTCCGGCATGGGGAGCATGGCCATTAGAAGGAGAACGGAGCACAGGGCCCCGCTCCCCTTTCTGTACCATCGGTTGGTTTGGAATTACTGCTTGGCGATGATGATTGTGCATTGTAGTAGGCCAGGACGGTGTAGTCAGCATGAACATGATCGCTGCCATCATAAATAGCAACATTTACGTCCTCATACACCCCCCAGTATCCTCCCCACTTGTTTTCCTGCAGGATGGGCCGATCAACATAGGGGCCGTCCCAGCCACCGACGTCATCAGTGTCACCATCATTTCGGCTACCCCAGAGCTGATGGTCGCCTCTGTCGCTGGAACCCGATGAGAGATCGCCCTCGCTCCACTCAGTGGGCCACTCGCCGGTATCCAGGTGATAGAGATAGACCGTTTTTCTCACTGTCTTTAGTGCTCTGAGGCCGACAATCGCCCAAAGGGAGGATTTTTGCGCTCGGAGAGGGTTCGCTCGTCCGGGGGAGTTTTGGGTTTTAGGTTTTGCTTGACAAGGAGAGAGCAAAGCGCTAAACTCGAAACGAGGGGGAAATCCATGACCATTATTGCCAGGAATATGAGGCTTGTGGGCTCCAGAGGGGAGGAGGAGGTAGAAGGGCTATTTGACAGCGGCGCTACCTATTCCTGTATTGAGAAGTCATTGGCAGAGAAACTGGGAGCGATAGATGTTCTACCGGAGCCGATGAGATTGGGGACGGCGAAAGAAGGGGAGAGCGTGGAGGCAAGAGAGCGGGTGAGCCTTAATTTCCACCTCGATGGCTACCGCTTCTCCGATGAGTTTATGGTGATCCCGGGTCTCTCAGAAAGACTCATCATCGGCGCTACCACGATGCAGAAGTGGAGGTTCAAGTTGGACTTCGAGCGTGAGGAGGTCATCATCGACCCCAGGGTGACCAAGCTCCGGCTGCTTTGGACGTTCCCGGCAGGCGGTGCGCTCCTTTCGTAAACCACCCTCACAACGTGCGTGTCATCCCAACCTTTTTGGGCAATTGACCTACCTTTATAGCTCTTGTCTGTTTTATCTGGAAATCTGATAATACTCTCCATGATTTCTGTTGCGAGGGCAAAACCATGCGATTTCAATAACTCAATTTTCAGCAAGCAGTGCCGGCTAAATTGTATCTCAACCGGGGTAGTTAACTTCTCCACTTTTTGCTTTGCCCTGAACGATGGTGTTGCTTGCTCCCGGCTTCTCCCTACGGGCTCTCCCGCGTCTCGTCCAGCAGCCCCGCTCTCGCCCCGCGGGCAACGATCTGGGCACGGCTCTTGACCTGGAGCTTTGTCAGGATATTCTTCAGATGGGTCTTGGCGGTGTTCACCGAGATAAAGAGCTCCTCCGCAATCTCCCGGTCGGTTAGCCCATCGGCGATAAGCGCCAGGATTTCCCTTTCCCGCGGGCTCAAACCGAGTTCCTCCCTCTTCTGCGGCTCCTTTGACACACCCACCTCGGCCAGTAGTTTGGGAGCCATAGCGGGCGAGATTATGACCCCTCCCTGGGCGATATGGGTCACGGCACGCACCAGCTCCTCGGGGTCGGCACCCTTGAGTATATAGCCTCTTGCCCCGGCCTTCATGGCATCGAAGAGGTCCTCGTCTTTTTCAGAGATGGTGAGCATGAGGACGTTGGCCCCCGGTACCACCTCCAGTAGAAGGCGGGTAGCTTCGACGCCGCCCATCACCGGCATGGAGAGGTCCATGATCACGATATCAGGCTGGATCTCCCGGGCCTTCTCGATGGCCTCCCGCCCGTTCTCGGCCTCAGCCACCACCTGCATACCCTGCTGGGAAGCGATCACCCCCACCACACCACCGCGAAACAGGGAATGGTCGTCAACGACCAGAACCTTGATCTGTTCCATTTTGCTCCATCCCTCTCTTGACTAACGGCTGACTCTCGAGCCTTTCCAGGGCATCTGGACCCGCACCTCTGTCCCCTGCCCGGGGGATGGTTCGACCCCCAGAGTCGCTCCGATGCCCTCTGCCCGCTCCTTCATTATGCCGAGTCCGGCTCCTTTCGGGGTCGAGGGAGAGAATCCCCGCCCGTTGTCTTTAATCCTCAACAGTAGGCCCTCTGAGGTATTCTCGATGTTGATCCACACCTTGCTGGCTGAGGCGTGCTTTCTTACATTGCTCAGTCCCTCCTGAGCGATGCGCAGCAGTTGCAACTGCGCGGTGGGATGCAGGCCGGGCAATTCCTCAGGGGCAGTAAATTCGGTCTCGATGCCGGTGCGCCGGCCGAACTCCGCCACGTGTCCGGCCAGGGTGGAGACCAACGATAGCGGCTCGGCTTCCGCGGCCAGGAAGTCGATGGATTCCCGAATGTCGGAGTAGGAATCCGCCATCACCCGGTGGATCTCGTCCAGTTCGGCAAGCAGCTTGTCCTCCGAAGAGGGGAGCGATCGCTTGATCAACTGCGTCTTGGTGCCGAGGTAGGCCAGCACCTGCGCTATGTTATCGTGAGTCTCCTGCCTCAGCCGCCTTCGCTCCTCGAGGATGGTAGCGCTTTCTATGTGGCGGTAGAGATTCAGGTTGACCCGAAAGGTTATGGTGGCCAGAAGAAAGCAGGAGATGACATACATTATCACGATGGTCAGAAACCCATCGGCCAGCACCGGCGCGAAATGGGGGGTGAGGCGACTTAGTCCTACGTGGGCAACAATCAGGCTCATCGAGGAGAGAGAGGCGATAATGAGAGCTACCCGGGGCTCAAAGAAGAGGGCGGCGACGATGGTGGGAACCAGAGAGTAGAGCAGAAAAGGGCTGTCCGCCCCTCCCGTGAGGAGAACCAGTGCCAGACAAACCCCGAGATCCCCTCCGAGAACGGCATAGGCCATAAAGCTTTTTTGCCAGAGACGAAAGGGGAAGAGGATTTTCAGAATGGTGTAGATGCCCAGCAGGCCGGTGAGGATGTACATCTGCGCGCCCGCCGGCACCCTGGGAGCAACGAATATAAGCGCTATCGCCAGGACAAAGGCAAGAAAACGGAAGGTGGAGAGGAAAACGTAGATGCCTCTCTCATAAGGCGGCAGCACGGGGAACCTTTTCATTGCTTTGTCTCCCTATCCCAGCAGCCCCAGGTACCAGGTGATGAGCTCCTGCCCCCAGAGAAGGGCGATGAAGGCCCCCAGCGAGAGGAAGGGGCCGAAGGGGATGGCCTCCTTGCGGGATCTCAGGCGCAAGGCGAGCAGAAGGATGGCCACAATCCCGGAGCTCACCAAAGAGAGCATTATCGCCATCAGCACGGAGGGGAAACCGGCAATCAACCCGATGAGCGCCGCCATCTTCACATCCCCCCAGCCCATCCCCCCGCTGTAAATCAGGGCGATAACGAAGAGAAAGGCGGCAAAGATCAGCCCTCCGCTGAGGGAGCTAAGGGCGGAATGGAGCATGCCAGTGCCCCCCAGGAACGGCCTGGCGAAGCCGAGGCTGGGCCAGAAGGGGGAGAGAAGCAGGCTTATCCCGATGGCGGGATAAACGATCTTGTTCAGGATCAGCCCGTGCTCCAGGTCAATGACCGCCAGGACGAGGAAGAGACTTCCGCAAAGCGCCAGAACCAGAAACTCAACGCCGAAACCATAACTGAAGCTGAGGAAGGCGAAAAGAAACCCGGTGCCCAGCTCCACACCAATGACACGGCGAGGGATGC
>JALPXT010000086.1 GCA_023271485.1 Dehalococcoidia bacterium
GAGCAATTTCAATTTGCGTATCCAACTCACTAGCTGACCCCAGAGAAATGTATAGGAATTGAATAAACTCTTTATTGCCGGCACGAGCAGCTCCCTCGGCAATATTGCTGGCTATGGAAATTGCTGCTCGACGCATCTGAGATACTAGTCCAAACTGCTCCTCCCGTGGGAAGCCTTTTGTCATATCGTAGCAGATAACGGAAAGCTTCACTGCTTCTTTCCACACCTCCAAATCCTTGTGAGTCTTTATTGTCATTTACCAGTTACCATTCACTAGTTACCAGTTACCCCTCACTCATTACCCTTCACTTGTGCGGCGGTCTGTTCCAATCAAAAGGCTCTCCTGTCTTCGGGTCTATTATCGCAGGGTCGTTCCAGGGGCGGCGCTCTTCATCAGGATTTTGGTAATCATAAAGCCGGGTGGTGAAATAAACCAGCAAGGAAGGCTCATTGGATATAGTTTTTGTGCCGTGCCAGTAGATGCCAGGAATTCTTACTACCTGAGGCTTGTGGGAGCTTGATATGACTTCGACAAGCTTTCCTTTGGTATGAGGCGAATCTTGCCTATCATCGTAGGCGCAGATTTTCATGGCTCCTTGAAGCACCAGGAAATAGTCAACCTGCCCCCTCAAATGCCGATGCCAGGCCCTTATTATTCCCGGATAGCTAAAGGATACATTGACCTGAGCTATCTCGTCCCCTCCAAGAAGCTCTTTCCAGTCCCTTCTTAAGGCTTCGGAGAAGAAGCCCCGCTCATCGGGGAGAAGCGTTAAGTCGTAGGTTTTTATACCGGGTAGGTCATATTCTCTTACTTCAGGCATGGTTGCCTCCGGATTCTTATTTTCGTTTGCTGCCTGCCAACCATTCCTCCCGGCTTATGCCGGCACGCTTAAGTATCTCTTTCAATAGGGGAATGCCGATATCTTGAGCATGAGGGTTAGGAATGGTTAACCTAAAATCATCCTTTAGCATAAAATAGTGTTTCCCGCCGCGGTAAGGCCCTTCAAAAGTCATATTGCGCAGCTTTTGCACCAGGGTATCCCAAGATACCGGCGTAAGGCGAGTCATTGTGACTGTCCCACCTTAACCGGCATATTCAGCTCAATGTCTCCCAAAGGAGTAATATTATGCCCCAGTCTTAAACCTAGAAGTAGCCAATCTTCAACCACCGACTCCAGCTCATCCCTACATTGTTCAAGGCTATCAGCAGCAGCCCACACACCGGGCAGCTCCTCAATCCACCCATAATAAGTTCCGTCTTCCAGGATTTTATATTTGGCCCGACACATAGCTTCATGCAAATACCTAGTAATCATCAAAAACCTCCTTAAGTTATTATCCTATGTGATATGTCCTTTGCTTATCATATAATCTTTAAGTGCTTCTTGCCAGGGCTTCATGTCGTCCATTCCTAGAAGTCTAAGGTGACAGTTATCCAGCACCGAGAAACATGGTCTCTCGGCTTTTTGAGGATATTGGTCAGAGGTTATAGGAATAATAGGGGTCTTTAAGCCTGCTAGCCTCAATATCTCTTTGGCGAACTCATCCCAGGAACAAGAGCCTTTATTGCTGATGTGAAATATCCCGTAGTATTCCGTGTCGATGAGCTGGGCTATCTTCCTTGCTAAATCCTTGGTGTAGGTAGGCGAGAATATCTGGTCGTTCACTACTCTTAGCTCATCCCTCTCCTTAGCCAGCCTCAGCATGGTCTCCACAAAGTTTCCTCCTTTTCCGCTAGCGCCGGCAACGCCAAAGAGCCCGGAGCTTCTAATAATGAAATGCCTGGCGCACAGATGCTGAACCAGGTCTTCGCCTGCCAGCTTTGATTTGCCATAGAGATTGGGTGGGGTAGGAGTATCGAACTCGGTGTAAGGAGTGGTGCGGGGCTTGCTTTCTCCTCCAAAAACATAATCGGTGCTGATGTGAACCAGCTTGGCGCCTATCTCTTGAGTTACTACAGCAACATTACGAGCTCCCAGGGCATTTACCGAAAAAGCCCTATCTTGCTCGGTTTCGCAATCATCTACCCTGACATAAGCTGCGGTATTAATCACCACATGTGGTCGGTGCCTGGTAAAAGCAGCTTTTACTGAGTTCATATCGGTAATCTCTACTTCCCGATGCGTCAGTGGAACAAGTTCGACTGAGATTAGCTCCCTCAAGAGGTCGCTTCCCAGTTGCCCACTTGCTCCGATTACAGCTACCTTGATGGGACTCCTTCCTTATCCAACGCTTTCGGTTTGGAGTGTCACGCTGACTTCACCTGGCCGGAGTAAATTCGGATTTAGCGTGTAGTTAGCTAGTTAGCGTGTAGGGGGCTACCCGCTACACGCTACCCGCTACACGCTCTTTGGGAGTACATCCTCTCATAATACTCAGCATATTCCCCACTCTTAATTCGCTGCCACCAGGACTCATTTTGAATATACCACTGGACGGTTTCCCTGAGTCCCTCCCCAAGGAGGATGCCCGGACTCCAACCTGGAAGGGCCCATAATTATTGGAGCAGCGAGTAATAACGACCGGCAAACCATAGGTATGATAATACGCCCGACATAAACAATCGGCCGCTGCCTTGCTTGCAGCATAGGGACTGTTGGGTAAAAGAGGTGATTCTTCGGTAAACTTACCTGGCGCTCCTAGTGAGCCATAGACCTCGTCGGTGGATACCTGAAGGAATAGCTTTACCTTATGCTGTCTTGCCCCTTCAAGAAGCGCCTGTGTTCCCTGAACATTAGTTCTAATAAAAGGTGATGAATCCAGGATGCTTCGATCTACGTGGGATTCAGCAGCGAAGTTAACTACTACGTCAAAGCCCTGATCCAACAGTTTATCAACCACTTCCCTATCGGCAATGTCACCCTTGACGAAGTAATATCCAGGGTTGCCTTCGACATCCCCCAGATTCTCTAAGTTCCCGGCATAGGTGAGCTTGTCCAGGTTGGTCACTTCCCAATCGGGGTGCTCACGCAATATCTGACAGACAAAGTTGCTCCCAATAAACCCAGCCCCGCCGGTTACAAGAATCTTCATCATTTGTTAGCTCCTTCACAGTTCTACCTTAGCATCGTCGCCGACAAAACAGCGCTACCCTCTATTAGCATGACCATCTCATTGGAGTAATTGGTTGATCTCCTCATCAGTTAGTCCCAGTTGCTTGAAAACTACCAGACTATATTCCGGGCGCAATTCCTTCTTCCCCCATAATACGGGTGCTTTAAGTACTTTCCCGCTAACTTCTCTCTTATAAATAACATGGTCCCCTTTTCCTCGTCGGTCAAAAGATGCTCCTGCCTGCTCCAGCAATTTAACCAACTTCTTGGTGGACATAGCCGGGATTTTGGCTCTTTTAGTCGTAGGCGACAACTCTTAAACGAGGTAATTCTTCTTCCTCCGGAGCCTCTTCACCCTCAGAAAGAAACTCATGAAGTAACTCTAAGGAGATATGTCGTTCTGGGAACACCCCTGCTTCAGTGGAATTGATGTAGGAATCGATGGCATCTCTTACACTAGATATAGCCTCCCCCTTAGTAGCTCCGCAGCCTACTACGGTTAACTCCAGACATAATGAGACATACTGATCTCCAGATTTCTTTAGAATAATAGTATATTCTCTCATTATCTACCTCTTATCTTATGAATAAGCGTTCAGCCGTCAGCTTCCAGCCATCGGGAATAAATCCCTGTTCTACTTGAAATCCCTTACTCGGAATTGCTGAATGCCGACCACTGATACCTGAACACTTACTATAATTCTACTCTAGCATCGTCGCCGATGAAAAGCCTTAATGCTTTAAAGCCCTGCTCTTGCTTAATTACCTCAGTGCTCCTACCGATAACGCTATCAGCCAGGCGCTCGATTTTCAAGATGTGGGAGCTCTCCAGTATCACCGAGTGCTCTATTGATGAGCCCTCAATTATCGTCCCTGCTCCTATGCTGGTAAAGGGACCGATAAATGAATTCCTAATTCCGCAATCTTCAGCGATGGATGCCGGCCCTCTTATGATACTGCTTTCTACCTTCGTCCCTCGCCTGACTTCCACCCTGCCAACGATCTGACTTTGAGAATCCACTTCGCCCTTAATATCTCGCTTCAGGTAATCATCAAGGACAACTCGGTTTGCCTCAAGGAGGTCGTCCTTCTTTCCCGTGTCAAGCCACCAGCCTTTAAGGATATGGCTTCTAACTTCCCTCCCCATTTCCAAGAGCTTCTGTATGGCATCGGTTATCTCCAGTTCTCCCCGCCAGGAAGGCTTTATTTGAGCTATGGCTTGATGGATCTCAGGGGTAAAAAGGTAAATGCCTACTAAAGCCAGGTTGCTTTTTGGCTCCTTAGGTTTCTCCACCAGGTGCATCACTCTGCCTGAGGCATCAAGTTCGGCCACACCGAAAAGACGAGGGTCGGGGACTTCCTTAAGCAGAATAAGGGCATCGGGATGAAAGCTGTTGAATTCCTCAACAAACCCCTTAATGCCGCCTTCAATGAGGTTATCGCCGAGGAACATTAAGAAAGGGGAATCGCTCAGGAAGTCCCGGGCGGTTTTGACGGCATGGGCCAGTCCCAGGGGCTCGGGCTGAAGGATGTAGGTGATCTGAGCCTTCCATTTTGAGCCATTACCCACTGCTTCCTTTATCCAGTGGCCCGTCTCCGGCGAGATAATGATGCCAATCTCTGTTAGACCAGCTTCTCTAATCTGCTCCAGGACATAGAACAAGATCGGCTTATTGGCGACAGGCAGAAGCTGCTTTGCCATGGTGTTAGTGAGGGGCTTTAGCCTTGTGCCCCTGCCGCCGGCCAGGATTATTGCTTTCATTCTCTTTTCGTGTGACGTGTGATTGGTGATTGGTTATTTGTTTTTCTTCTTTGCCGAGTGGATTAACCCTTGCAACATACGTGAAACCATATTTGCTTGTGCAC
>JALPXT010000087.1 GCA_023271485.1 Dehalococcoidia bacterium
CCTTGTGGATCTTTGTGCTCCATAGCTCAGTGGGGAGGGACGCCTGGGTATCGTCCCAATACCAAGCCTGCCTTGCACTTAATCGCCTGGGCGCGGCCTACTCCCACTTCCTCTGGTCAACTACAACCTTGGCCTCAGGCGAGATAGCGTCGGGGGGAAGAAACTCCACCTTGTCCAGTTTGACCCTGCATACCTGGGGAAACTGGGCAATAATCGCCGCGGACAGGCGTTCCTCATCCGCTCCCGCCTCCGCTTCCACCCTGAGGGTGGCTACATCCCGGTACTGCATCTGATCAACCTGCAACTGGAACCTTTTCACCTCGGGGAAATCCGCCAGGCATTGTTTCATCTGGTTGGGATGTACAAACATCCCCCTTATCTTAACCGCCTCGCCGACCCTCCCCTTCATCCCCAGCAAGCGGAATGGCTCCCGTCCACAGGGACAGGGCTCGTCGGTGTAGGCTGAGAGGTCACCGGTGCCAAAGCGAATCAGGGTATAAGAGTCGTCAAACGGAGTGACCACCAGCTCACCCAGTTCACCCGGCCCAAGTTGCCTGCCGGTTGCGGGGTCAACAATTTCCACAATGATATCTCTGGAGAGATGATAGCCGGACTTCCGCTCGCATTCGTAGGTGAACCAGCCCACGTCGGCTGTGCCGATGATGTCCACCACCTGGATCCCGTATTTCTCTTCAAAGCTCTGCCTCAAAGAGGGCGGCAGCATCTCCGCAGAGGTCATGGCGAAGCGAAGCTTGAAATCACCGCGGAAGTCATATCCCATCTCCTCTGCCCGCTTTATAATAAGGTTGAGGAAGCTGGGGGTTCCCACGTAGCCGGTAACCTCCAGGTCATGCATGATCTTGACCTGGGAATCGGTGTTGCCTGCACCGGAGGGGATAGCCGTGGCCCCCACTGCCCTGATGGCCTCGTCCATCCAGTGCGCCGGGGGAACAAGGTGATAAGAATAAGTGACCATCACGCGATCACCCCGGCCGACTTTCACCAGATCGAACATTTCCACCAGACGACTGACCCGTTCTTTGACGTTCCCGCCGTCGAAAAGAGGGCCCGGTGAAAGAAAGATTTTTTCCAGGTTCTCCAGAGGGGTGGCCAGAAAGCCCCCGAAGGGAGGGGTTTCCTTCTGCAGTCTGACCAGCTCGTCCTTGGTGGTCACCGGGATCTTGGCCAGATCCTTCACGGTCTGGACATCCTCCGGCTTGATCCCGGCGCCGTCGAATTTCGCCCTTATCGCGGGCGCATTCTCATAGGCATGACGGACGAGATGCCTCAACCTCTGATTGCGGTACTCCCAGAGCTCTTCGTTTGTTTTTGCTTCCAACTTGCACCTCCGAAAGCGATTTTTTGCAGGACGGATGCGCCCTATTTCTGCTCCGAGTGGGCTAGCTCAGCCTCCCGGCGGAAGACATCCTCTTTGTAGGAACGACATAAGTCACACTTCTCGGGGCCTTCGCAGGCCTTTATTGCACCGTGGCTGCTGCTGGATTTCAGCCTCACCGGCCCGTATCTCATGAAATGAGAACACTTGACCAGGCTGTCACGGTAAACCAGCAGCGTAGCCCAGTCCTCCACTATATCGCACAGGATCGTCTTCATAATTACTCTCCATTCCACAGGGAAACCTCCTAAATTAGTATGTAGAACATGCCGGAAGTTCTCGCCGCAAGACCGCCGCAACTCTCATATTTATTAACAATTATAAACTATCAAAGAGGGAAAGTAAAGGGGCTATGAACTCCGGAACCTGGAACCCCTGGGCCTGCGGCCGGGGGGCAGGCCTGAGTAGTCAGCTTCTCTTTATCAAACGCCAGCAACATATCAACAGCCTGCTCCGCGGCGTCGACAAAGGGCATCAGCACCAGGTCTACACCAGCCTTCGCCAGGTTGCGGGCTTCGTCTGCCCTATGGGCGGTCAATGCTATTCGTCCCGCATAGTTATTGTGTCGCAAAGAGCGCAACAATATCCGGTTGACTTCACCGTGCCGTACTGTGCTAACCACCCAATGCGATTGATGCAGGGGCAGCAACGAGGGAAATTCAGGATCCTCGGCGTCACCATAGCGAGCGGGCAGGTTCCGGTCATGCCACCTGGCTATCACGTCGGGGTCGAAGTCCACCCCAAGCACTCCAAGCCCATGGTCGCGCAACTCCTGAGCGATGATCCCGCCATATCTCCCCAGGCCGAAGAGGATGACATCCACCTTAGCACCAGCATCTATCGCCCCGCATATCGCATCTTCACAGTGAGCTATCGGGCGTTCGAATATTCTCAGGTATGGCGACAGTCGTTCATGTATCGGATGAGAGTAGAGTATCAGATAGGTGGACAGCCCGATGGTAATTAGTCCCACCAGCGTGATCAACCCCATGGTTTCGGCGCCTATCAGTCCCAGAGCCAGTGCCATGGCAGCGAGGATCAGGGAGAACTCACTTATCTGGGCCACGGTGAGCCCGGTAAGAAAGCTCGTGCGACTACGGTAGTCCATAAACCTCATAATAGTCATCACAATCAGCGGGTTGCCGATGAGCACAAACAGCGAAAGCACAATGGCGGGACCGATTTGAGCGCCTATCAGGCCGAGGTCGAGATTTGAGCCCAGGCTGATGAAGAAGAAAAGGAGCAGGAAATCTCGCAGGCTTACCAGACGGGCCCCAATAGACTCTCGGTAAGGCGTGGATGCCAGCGACATTCCAGCCAGTAACGCCCCCATCTCCTTACTGAGACCCAGTGCGTCACCCAGTGCTGCCAGGACTACCGCCCAGGCAATGGCGAACAGTATCAGCAGTTCCTGCGAACGCGCCAGTTGACGTAAGAGCGCCGGCAGGACGAACCGCATCAGCAGCCCGATCCCGACCAGGAAAGCCATCCCCCTAAGCAGAACCATAAGCATATCATGCCCCAGGGTGCCCAATTCCCCCACGGCGCCAAAGGCGGACAGCCCGATCATCACCAGCACCACCACGATGTCCTGCACGATCAATACTCCCACGGCGATATGACCATGGAGGGAGTCAACCTCGCGTTTATCCGATAGGAGCTTGACAATGATGATGGTGCTGGAAAATGTCAACGCCACGGCGACAAAAAGGGCGGCTACCGGCTCCAATCCAAGAGCGAGTGCGATGAGATAACCGATGACCGAGGTGAATAACACCTGCCCCAGTCCAACTATCAGCGCCACCCGTCCCATGGTACGGATCAGTCGCAGATCCAGCTTAAGCCCCACCACAAACAGAAGCAGAGCGATACCCATTTGGGCCATCAGGTCTATCTCATCTCTGGCAACCACCACTCCTAACACTGCCGGCCCTACCAGGATTCCCACCAGGATGAATCCCACTATCATGGGCTGCCGCAGGCGCATCGCCAGACCACCGATGGCAGCAGCGATCAGCAATAAGACTGCAATCTCGTAGAACACATCCATTCTTAAGCCCTCTGCCTCGTACCTTCGGATAGCGGTAACTTCATTATCAAACGCAATATTGAATCTCAGCGTTAGGGTACACCGCCACCTTAGCCGCATCCCCATGAAGCTGAAGAACCCCTAGAACATCATCCCAGTTGCTCATAAATAGAATCTTATCCGACGGCTGAACCCAGCCCTGGCCAGCAATGTCAGGGTATTGGGTGTAGATGATCAGGTGATTGACATGGGACGGAGCTTTGACCGGCGACCTCAGGTTGCCGCCAATCGTCTTGCCAAAGGGACCTAACAGATAATGGGTGACCAACCCTTCAGGAGCGTTGGCCACCAGGACAACATCCCCACCATCACTCCTGACCGCCGGATAAGCAATAGCCAGGCTGAGCCATGATTCACTGGCCTTGGTGAAATTATTGACGATGACAATGTCTTTACCACCTGTCTTAGGGGTAAGGTAGTGAGCCCTGGCTTCCTGAACAGCAGCGGCGTAAGCCGGTATCAGCGCACCGGCGAAGATAGCCACCGTCTCCCCCCACATATTGACGAGGCAGTCTATCTTGACATCCAGGCCGGCAAGAGTGGCCGCCTCTTCAATATTAAGACTCATCGCGTTATCATCAATCATTCCCATCTTGTTACGCGGTCTGTCCCTGTGATCAGCTTCAGCAGTCTCTATCGAGGTTACTCCGGGCAGGATAATCTTACCGCCACCACCAAACCCGCTCATTAGATGGGGGACTACCGAGCCAATACCGATCTTGAGGTCGCACTTCATTACCTCGGCGTTAACACAAACCTTAGTTCCATAACTGGTGGTGCCAACATAGGTGCAATTGCCGAAGGGATTGTGGTTGAAAACGGGAAACCTGGACAGGGTCTCCTCCCCCAGTTTCTTGACGAAATCCAGTCTGTCCAGCGCCCCGTGACAGCCCAGGGCAACGATGAAGCGTATCTTATCATCGGGGATTCCCGCCTCAGCCAGCTCTTCAAGGACATAGGGCACTATCCTGGCTGCCCTGGTGACCCGGGTCATATCATCAAATATGATGACTACCTCATTCTTCCCCCTGGCAAGCTCCCGGATGGGCGGTGTGCCTATTAGATTGTTTCTTATAGCAGATCTAATCTCATCGGGCTCCAGTGCCGGGCGATTCCAACCGGCCATATTGCATACTTCCACCTGCCAGTTGTCGGGTAGAGGTAACTCCAACTCCTTGGTCTCATACCATGCCAGTTGCGGTAACCTCACAACATTGGTCATTTCCCTTCCCCTGCATCTCGGAAGTACCCCTAATTCCAGTTCTGATTCAGGTAGCCACCTATATCCATGGCCTCAGATGGG
>JALPXT010000088.1 GCA_023271485.1 Dehalococcoidia bacterium
GCTGGGCGACTTCGCCGGGGGCGGTATGCAGGGCGCTATCGGTATCCTGGCAGCGCTGATGGCGCGGGAGCGCACCGGCAGGGGGCAGTTTGTGGATATCGCCATGACCGACGGCGTGGTCTCCATGCTCAGCAGCGCTCTGTCCGGCTATTTCCTGACCGGCGAGGTGCCGGAACGGGGCGCCACTTTTCTGAGTGGCCGCTTCCCACAGTATAATACCTACCGCTGTGGCGACGGCAAATACCTGAGCCTGGGGTCGCTGGAGCCGTGGTTCTTCGCCAACCTCTGCCGCGCCGTGGGCCGCGAGGATCTCATTCCCCATGCGTGGGACGAATCCCACCACCAGGAGATATTTGACTACCTTACCGGGGTGTTTCAGACAAAATCGCGCGATGAGTGGGTGGACATCCTCAGGCAGACCGATATCTGCGTTGCGCCGGTCTACCAGTTCGATGAGGTGGAGAGGGATCCCCATCTCATCCACCGCCAGATGATCGTCGAGGTGGAGCACCCTGAGGTTGGCAAGGTGAAGCAGACCGGCATCTCGATCAAGTTGTCGGAGACGCCGGGCCGGATAAGGAGGCCGCCGCCGCGGAAGTGTCAGCACACTGATGAGGTATTGGGGGGTTTGGGTTACTCCGTCCCCGAAATCGAGCGGTTGCGAAGGGAAGGGGCGGTGCTTTAGTTACCCCTCACCGGCAGAGAGTATTGAGAGGAAGTCGTCCAGGGACATAGCCTGCAGCAGGGGATACAGTGGCGCTTTTCGGTATAGATTGATAATCGCATCGTGATCGGCTTTTCTATATAAGGCACAGCAATCTTCCAGAATGATGACCTTAAACTCGTGAGAAATGCCGTCAAGTACGGTTGTCAGGACACAGACCGGCGTGCTTATTCCCGCCACCGCTATACAATCCACCCCCAGGTCTCTGAGGGTGGCGTCCAGATTTGTTCCCAGGAAGGCGCTGAAGCGTCGTTTCTCCAGTATGATGTCGGATTCATGCGGCGCGAACTCAGCAATGACCTCGGCTCCCTCGGTGCCCATGATTGCATGGGGCTTGATTCTCCCCCCTTGAAAGATAAAGTCCTCCGCCGAGAAGCTATCATTGGCGAAGATCACCGGCGAGCCATTCCCTCTGGCTGCCGCCAGGAGGCGTTGAATGTTGGGGATGATTTTTCTGCCTTCCTCACCTATGGAGAAGTGGGCTCCAATATCCACGTTATCCTTGAGCATGTCCACGATGATGATCGCTGTCTTCTTCATTATCCACCCCGTGTACTGTCGACCAAGTAGACCTGTAAGCCGAGTTCTGTGCTCCGACGAATCGGAGTGGTGACCATCTATCTAGCCCCGACGTTACCGCCGGGGTCATGCGGCCTACCCGAGGACAGGCCGGGCGCCTATAGTCCTTCTATTCGGCCTTGCTCCAGGTGGGGTTTACCCGCCACCGATGTCACCATCGGCGCGGTGAGCTCTTACCTCACCATTTCACCCTTACCCCGAAAAATCGAGGCGGTGTGTTTCTGTGGCACTTTCCGAGGGTCGCCCCTCCTGGGTGTTACCCAGCACCCTGCCCGGTGGAGCTCGGACTTTCCTCCCCGATGACGACAAGCCGGCACCGGAGCGGCCACCCGGTCTACTTGGTCAATTCTAATCTACCATAAAGCGACTGGGGATTCAATGGGGGAGCTCAATCCTTAATCCGTGAGCTTGAGCAAGATAGCACAACATAAACAATCTGACGTACTGTTCAGTCCTGACAAGGGGCTAGTCTGAACTTTCTCCCATTTACGATCCATGATGGTTGATGATTGATGTTTTGTGCTATAATAATGACAGCAGAGGTAACTATTATGGCACAAAACATAAGAACTCTTGGCGATACAGGGAGCAATCTCTTGACAGGGTTGACCCGTCAAGGTAAGCGCCTTTTCGCCTTCGATGATGCTGCTAAAATCTACGGTACTAGCAATAGCGGACTGCATAGACTGCTATCCAGACTGGTTAAGCGACGCTGGCTTCAACGCATGGAGCGGGGTAAATATCTCATATTACCCTTTGAAGCCGGACGCGAAGGTGAGTGGACTGAACATGAATTCATAATCGCCTCCTATCTTATCGACCCCTACTATATTGGATTCCGCAGTGCCCTCAATTACTATGGCTATACGGAACAAGTTAGTCGGACTGTCTTCATAGCTTCAACTCGTCGCAAGTCAAAACCAGCTCTGGAGATTTCCGGAGTAACATACCGCTTTGTGTATATGTCTGAGCGTAAATTCTTTGGAGAAACCGAAGTGATTTTGGATAAACATAGGATTAACATCTCAGAACCTGAAAAAACAATAGTGGATTGCCTTGACCGATTACGGTACTGTGGCGGTGTAGCAGAAGTAGCTAAGGCACTGTGGTATGGGCGCGACGAGCTTGATTTTGTGAAATTGGCTGAGTATGCATGGAAGAGCGGAAACAGAGCTGTAAGCCAGCGGTTGGGCTATCTTCTGGAGACGCTAAGCCCCGATAGAGATGAGGCTATTGCTATTCTCCGTGATGGCATGAGTAGTGGATATGCCCCACTTGATACCCTGGCAAATACCGAGGGTAGATATCTTGACCGATGGAAAATCCTCATAAACGTTCCGGAGAATGAACTCTTACAGTGGAAGGAGCAGTAGTGTTATCCAAGGCCGAACTGCAGAGGATGGCCCAACGCGAAAAAGTAGCTTTAGGCATATTGGAAAAAGACTATGTGCTTACAGAGGTGCTTAAAACTCTATCGCAGGTGCCAGTGCTGAATGAGATGATGGTATTCAAGGGAGGTACTGCCCTACGCAAAGTCTATTTCTCGCACTGGCGTTACTCGGAAGACCTGGACTTTACGGTGAGACATGACATGGCTAAAGAAGGTTTACCCGCCACCGATGTCACCATCGGCGCGGTGAGCTCTTACCTCACCATTTCACCCCTACCCCGAAAAAATCGAGGCGGTGTGTTTCTGTGGCACTTTCCGAGGGTCGCCCCTCCTGGGTGTTACCCAGCACCCTGCCCGGTGGAGCTCGGACTTTCCTCCCCGATGACGGCAAGCCGGCACCGGAGCGGCCACCCGGTCTACTTGGTCAATTCTAATCTACCATAAGGAGACTGAGGATTCAATGGTGGGCTCGGCAGGATTCGAACCTACGACCAACCGGTTATGAGCCGGCCGCTCTGCCGCTGAGCTACGAGCCCCGGTGAGACCTAGTTGACCCCATACATTCCTCGAGAACTTCATGCATGCACCAATACTTCTTCTGTGTGGTGAGGAACCTTAGCCTTCCCGTTAGATACAATCTCCTCCTTGGTTATTCTATTATAGAGGTAATTCTCAGCTCAAGTCAATCCTCTCGAGAACCGTGGCCTCCCCCTGCCCCATCCCCACCCCGACCGTCACCAGTCCGAACTTGGCCTTTTGGCGTTGCATCTGGCGAAACAGGGTCGTCACCAATTTGGCCCCGGTGCAGCCCATGGGATGCCCCAGAGCGACCGCGCCGCCGTTTGGATTGACCTTTTCTTCGGCAAGTCCCAGTTCCCTCATGCAAACCAGGGCCACCACGGCGAACGCCTCGTTAATCTCCGCGATATCGATGTCGGCGACGGTCAGACCTGCCCTTTGAAGCGCTTTCCTCGCTGCGGCGACAGTGCCGAACCCCGTTATCCTGGGGTCAACCCCGGCGACAGCCATCGAGCGTATCTTCACCATGGATCGCAATCCCAGATGATCTGCCTTCTCTTCAGACATGAGCATCACGGCGGCGGCTCCATCGCCGGCAAACGATACCGTGGCTGAGGTGATGGTTCCATCCGGCTTGGCAATCGGTTCCAGGGCAGCCATCATCTCCAGTGAGGTATATGGTCGGGGATTCTGATCAAGATCAACGAGCCTCTTTGAGCCATCGTCTTCGATGACCTCCACCGGGACTATCTCTGCCCTGAACCTCCCCTCTTTCTGAGCCGCCACCGCCTTCTGGTGACTTCTCAGAGCGAAGCGTTCCTGCTCCTTTCTGGAGATGTGATACGTCTCCGCCAGGTTCTCGGCTGCCAGGCCCATTGAAGTAGAGGTGGGATCGACGAAATCGAGTCGCTTTGGGTGAAGATCGGCGCCGAACCCCTCTGGAAGGTGAGTCATGCTCTCGATCCCGCCGGCGATAAACACCTCGCCGCAGCCGGCCATGATCGCTTGCGCTGCGCTGTGGACAGCGGTCACGCTGGAGGCACACTGCCGGTTGACCGTCTGGGCAGCAACCCCGAAAGGCAGACCGGCCATAATGGCGATATATCGAGCAACGTTCATCGCCTGCTCGCCGGTCTGGGTGGCACACCCCATAATGATGTCCTCAATTTCTCGGGGGTCTATTCTAACACGTCGGATCAACTCCCTAACGACCAGAACTCCCAGTTCATCGGAGCGAACATTTCTGAACCAGCCCTTCTCCGGGTGTGCTCGGGCTACGGGCGTACGCACCGCTTCTACGATCACCGCGTTTCTCATATCACTCTCACAGTATAATTTAACCTGCCATAGGATTGCAACCTGACCTTGACCCCTGACTCCTCAGCCATTTGTGATGTTAAGCGATTTCGGATATAATGAGGTACACGATATTACGCTTCCAAACAATTTAATATTTGAGCTTGTCCCAAAGTTGTGTGATGGAGCTATAGCCATTGATATTTGACCTCAGTCAGATT
>JALPXT010000089.1 GCA_023271485.1 Dehalococcoidia bacterium
CGAAACCGCGGCACGCTTGCTCCTCGATCGCAAACGAGAAGATCATCAGGGGGATTCTCCCCCTGAAACCCCCTAAAGCAGTTGTGTCTTGGGATTCGTAAAGGAGCTTCGCCCCTTTACGAGGCATAGGAATTCTTGAAATTTCTATGCCTGAATCCTAACCGGTTCAGGAAGGGCTACAAATCACTCTTCGAGATCTTCGTCCTCTTCGAGATCTTCGTCCTCTTCGAGGTCTTCGTCCTCGTCGAGATCTTCGTCCTCCATGAAGTCCTTATCCTCATCGCTGAAGACGCCGGCTTCGCGTCCCTGATAGACGGTGACGAGAAAGTCATCTCGCGCTACATCAGCGGCAAGCACCAGCTCCTCATCGATAACATCGATGAGCTCCCGGATTTCTTCGGCAGTCATATTCTCGCCCACGCACAGCGTAGCGCTCACCATGTGGGTGGCAAAATGAATATCTACTCTACCCACTTGAGTCTCGTCCAGGGTTATGTCGTAAGCCTCCGAATACGGTGTGCGGCACTCCCTCTCAAAACGATAATCTGGCATCATGCCCTCCTTTCATGGTCTTATTTGTCCATCGCCCAGTATAGTCCATTTGTAGGTCGTCAACTCTCTTAACCCCATCGGTCCCCGAGCGTGAAACTTCTGGGTGCTGATCCCCACCTCCGCTCCCAGGCCAAACTGGCCCCCATCGGTGAAGCGGGTGCTGGCATTGACGTAGACGCAGGCAGAATCGACTTCAGCTAAGAATCGCATCCCTGCGGAATAGTCCTCGGTAACAATGGCCTCGGAATGCCCCGAGCCATAGCGTTCGATGTGATCCAGGGCTTCATCGAGAGACTCCACCACCCGGATGGCGGCTATGAGCGCCAGAAATTCTTTGCCCCAGTCCTGATCCGCAACTGGGACCAGCTTCAGAGCGTCAGGGGGACACCCCCTGAAACCCCCGAACGTGGGCTGCAGAATCTTCAGCGCTCGCTCGTCGCAACGCATCTCAACCCCCGCCTTCGCCCATTCCATGGCAACCAGCGGAAGATAGCTTTCAGCAACTCCTTCATGAACCAGCAGGGTGTCCAAAGCGTTGCAAACCGTGGGGCGCTGCACTTTGGCATTGTAAGCGATAGCGACCGCCTTGTCGAGATCGGCACGGCGATCCACATAGGTATGGCACACTCCCACACCGCCGGTAACCACCGGCATAGCGGCATTCTCCACCACCTTACGGATGAGCCCCTGCCCACCACGCGGGATAATCAGATCAATGGTGCCTCTCATCCGGAGCATGTGGTCCACCAGGGCACGCTCGGTGGATTCGATAAAGCCGCACCATCCCTCCGGCACGCCGGCTCTGGTTGCCGCCTCCTGTACTATCGCGGCGAGGACGGCATTGGAATGCACCGCCTCCCGGCCGCCACGGAGAATTATAGCGTTGCCCGACTTCAAACAGAGTATCGATATATCAATGGTGACATTGGGGCGGCTTTCGTAGATAGCGCCTATTACACCGAGAGGCACTCGCCTCTTGCCCACCTGCAAGCCGTTGGGCATGGTGCGCATGTCGAAGGTCTCGCCCACCGGGTCAGGCAATGCGGCCACGGCACGGACATCCTGAGCCATCCCCTCAAGCCGACTCTCCGAGAGCATCAATCGATCGAGCATGGCTTCAGCCATGCCTGCAGATTTGGACTCCTCGTAGTCGATCCTGTTGGCCGTCAGAATCTCCTCTTGCCGGCCTATCAGATTCTCGGCGATGTTCTGCAGGGCCCTGTTCTTGATCTCGGTCGAAAGATAGGCCAGCCGCCGCGAGGCAGCCCTGGCGGCCTGTCCCTTCGCTTCGAGTTCTTCAATTGCGTTTCGCATCCTTGCCTATTCCAGCTAAGACACCACCAGATTATCCCGGTGCACCACCTCGTCTCCATATTCATGACAGAGAATCCCCTCAATCCTGTCGGAGCGGCAGCCCTTGATTTGAGCTATATCTGCTGAGCTGTAGTTCGATATGCCGGTCGCGACGCTGCTACCCTGAGAATCGACAATCGCCACCACATCACCCCGCTCGAACACACCATCCACCCGGACGACCCCCGCCGGCAGAAGACTCTTGTTGCGCCTCTGGAGCGCGGTCTTCGCTCCGGCGTCGACGACGATTCTGCCTTTAACCGGCAGGCTGAGCATCCAGCGCTTGCGGCTCTCGATCCTGGTGGTGACGGGGGAGAAGAACGTCCCCAGAGCCTCACCCTCTGACAGCCTGAGGATCACCCGGGGTTCCTGCCCGCTGGCGATGACCACCGCCGTCCCCGAGGAGGTGGCCAGCCTGGCCGCCTCGACCTTGGTGGCCATTCCACCCATGCCCCTCTCCCCACACCTCCCCCCGGCGAGATCCTGAATCGGTTGATCTATCTTCTCTACTCGAGGGATTAGCCTGGCGGTGGCATCCCGGTTCGGGTCCGAGGTAAAGAGCCCGGCCACATCGCTCAGGATGATGAGCAGATCGGCATCGACCAGATTGGCCACCATAGCCGATAGGTTATCGTTGTCGCCGAAGACCGTGCCTTCGAGCTCCTCGACAAAGACCACATCGTTCTCATTGACAACCGGTACCACCCCGAGTTCCAGCAGCGCCAGCAGGGTGTTCCGTGCATTGAGGTAGGCCAGCCGGTTTAAGAAATCCGGCCTGGTGAGCAATATTTGAGCCACAGTGATTCCGCAAGCGGAAAAGAGCTCGTCGTAGACTTGCATCAGCCGACCCTGTCCCACTGCGGCCAGCATCTGCCGGAAGGGAATATCGCGACGCCTTTTCTTCATGCCCAGCCGGTGTTTCCCCGCAGCAACCGCTCCAGAGGAAACGATTATCGCCTGCAGTCCGCGCCGACGGAGCTCTGCCACCTGATCCACCAGCCTTGCCATCATCCGGCGGTCAAGACTATCCTTGCCGGCGGTAATGAGGTTGGTTCCCAGCTTGATCACCAGGCGATGGTAAAGGGTCACTGTGCTACACCATTTAGATGCCGACTGTTCCGATTCTACTCACGAACAACTTCGACCCTATGCCGGGCCCATTTTCCGGCTCCCCGCTTGGTAACTCGCACGGTGCTGACGTCGGCCAGGTCTGCTCTGGTGGTGAGATGCTTCTGCGCCAGTCTGCCGAGTGGTTGAGCCACCAGCATGGCCAATATCGCCGCCTCCACGAGGCTAATGAACTTGCCTAGCCCGCTCCGCCCTCGTCCGGCGATCATGGAGGCTGCCCCCACTGCCAGGCCGGCTACCACGAGATTTGTCCCGCACGCCGGTGAAATTGCCAGTTCCTCTTCGCCTTCCTGGAGACGCCGCAAGGCCTCCGGGGCAACCTCCTCCAGAACCCTCGTGGGGATGTCGCCGTAGATCTCAAACCCTGCCAGTCCGGATCGTCCGATCAGCCGGACTTTGCCCTCCAGTCGCCTCATGAGGAGAGCAATGGTTGCGTGCTCCAGGGCATGGTTTTGCCTGATGGCGTTGACCATGTCCATCGCCTCGGTGCGCAGTTTTTCGGAGCCGTTGAACAATTCGGTTGAAGGCATTGTTCCCTTCCTACCATATAACATACCACAGAACAGATGGCATAAGCAAGCCGCAGTTGCATAGGCTGAAGGCTGAAGTCCAAAGGCTGAAGTTCCTTCAACCTTCAGTCTTCACCCCGAGCAGCCAGGTACTGCAAAATCAACACCAACCCGATCCCAAACGCTGCAAGGACAAGTACCAGCGCCACCTCCAGAGTGAAAGCAGTTGGCAGCCCCTGTTCCTTCCAGGGCCATATACCGCGCAGTGATCCCAGCATCAGGCCCACCAGCACAGCGATAGTTTTGTCTCTACAATGGAGGAACAGCCAGCGAATGGCGCGGGCAAATACGATCAATCCTCCGGCAGCTCCGACGGCAAAGATCAGGAGAGTAAGTACGTCAAATCGCACAACAGCCTCCAGCATGTACTGGTATTTTCCTAGCAGCACCAGGATGAAGGCGCCGGACAGGCCGGGCAATATCATAGCGCAAATGACGATCGCGCCGCTGAGCATCAAAAACCAGGCCGCATCCGGTGTCTGCCGGGGCGCAAGCCCGATAAGTGAGAAGGTTGCAACCGCCGCCAGTCCGCTGATCAACAGCGTAACGGGACTCCAGCGTACTACCCGTTTGCGAATCACCACCGCAGAGGTCAGCACCAGCCCGAAGAAGAACGCCCACACCAGTTCAGGATGGTGATGAAATGCCCATATCAATCCCTTGGCGAGGGTAAAAATAGCCATCACGATGCCTAGACCAAGCGCCAGCAGAAAGCGCCACGGGAAATCATCGAAGGCTTCACGCAGCCGAAGGGTGAACAGACGACGGAAAAAGTTCAGATTCACCGCGTTGATGGCATCGATGAGTTCCTCGTAAAAACCCAGGATAAATGCTATCGTGCCGCCGGATACGCCGGGAACAACATTGGCCGAACCCATACAAAAGCCATATACAGTCAGCCGGCAGTAATCCTTCAACTGGCGGGGTGTATTTCCTGCTCGAATAAACATTATGCTCTACGTTCCCTGCGTTCTCCGTGAACTCTGCGGTTAACCCCTGAACTTGTCAGAGGTTGTAACTGTTCATTCACCCTATGGCACCCT
>JALPXT010000009.1 GCA_023271485.1 Dehalococcoidia bacterium
TCCGGCTCTATCGTTTCCTGAGCTTCCTCAAATTCGGCGGCCTCTCCTTCGGGAAGCGCCGTCACTGCACGGCGGTCGAGGAAGATCACCCGATTCGCGTAAACCTCGACCCGGGACCGCTTTTGTCCATCCTGTCCCTCCCAGGTGCGGGTTCTCATCTCCCCCTCGACGTAGACCTGCTTTCCCTTGGTCAAGAACTGGTTGCATGTCTCTGCCAACCTGTTCCAGGCAACGATATTGAACCATTCTGTTTCCTTTCTTCGCTCCCCGTCGGAGGCGGTGAAGACCCGGTTGGTAGCCAGGCTAAAAGACGTCACCGGCTTCCCACTGGGGGTAAAACGCATCTCCGGATCTCTTCCTACATTTCCGATGGCTATCAGCTTATTGAACATTTCGAACTCCTTCCTACGATTTAATCGCCCAATCTAACCAGCAAATGGCGAAGGTACTCTTCAGCGAGATTCAGGCTGCTTTCAAACTTGGCTATCTTAGCCGGCTCGAACTCCACTTTCATCATCACATAATTGCCCTCCCCACGATGCCCTATAGGATAGGTCAATTTCCGTCGCCCCCAGTGGTTGATCTCATTGACGCCGCCGCCGCTCTTGGCGACCAATGCTGTGAGTTTCTCCATCGTTTGAGGAACATCCTCCTCAGCGATATCTGGATCGATTATTACGGTCAGTTCGTAGTTACGCAAATCCCCCCTCTTCCTCCGGTTATCGATTCCTTTCAGGAACACATTATTATAGCACGTGAACCGGCGGATGACAAGTAATAGTCTCTCCCCAAGATGTGGACTAATGGGGATGCAGGGAATATAATTGAGAGTGATGTCTACGCTCTATGTGGTGGCGACGCCCATTGGCAACCTGGAGGACGTGACGCTGCGGGCAATCCGGGTCTTGCATGAGGTAGGATTAATCGCCGCAGAAGATACGCGCAGGACCAAGCGGCTCCTTTCCGCGTATCAGATCAAGACCCCTCTGACCAGTTTCCACGAGCATAACAAGCGAGCCAAGCTCCCGTACCTCTTGAGGGCTCTTGAGCATGAAGACGTGGCGCTGGTTTCGGAGGCGGGCATGCCCGGAATCAACGATCCGGGCTACGATCTTGTTCTGGCTGCGGTTGATCGTGACGCAAAGGTGGTACCCGTTCCGGGGCCCTCGGCTATTCCCGCTGCCCTGGCTGTGTCGGGGCTCACTACAGAGCAATTCATCCACCTGGGATTCCTGCCACGGAAAAAGGGAGCGAGGAGAAAACTGCTCCAGTCCATCGCCGCTGAGCCACGGACTATCGTTGCTTTTGAGACACCGCACCGTCTGAGATCGGCGCTGGTGGATCTGGGCGAGGTGCTGGGCGAACGCAGACTTGCCATCTGCCGTGAGATGACCAAGCTTCACGAGGAGATCTTCCGAGGGACGGTCAGCCAGGCCATCGAGCACTTTGCGAAGCCCAGGGGAGAATTCACCCTGGTTATTGAAGGGAAAGCCCGAGAGCCAAGATGTGCTGATCGACCGACGTCTTGACGGGTTTGAGAGGGGGAAGTATAATAGAGATTGAGATTTACAGAGGTGGTGCATCCATGCCTAATAAAGTTGGGAAGCGGTATCAATGCCTTAAGTGCGGCACCGAGCTGATAGTCACCCGGGGAGGAAATGGCTCAGTCAAGTGCTGCGGGGAGCCGATGCAACCGAAATCCTAGGAGGAATTTTCACATGCCAAACGAATTAGGCAAGAGGTTTCGCTGTGGGGTATGCAATAGCGAGGTTCTGATTACCAAGGCGGGTGACGGTGGGGTGGAATGTTGTGACAAACCGATGGAGATGCAACAGCCAAGGCCATTGCCATCGTCTGACTAACAGTGCTCCAGCCCCTTCTTTTCAGTTGGGAGAGCGAATTGCCCAAGCGAATTCGATATGGTGGGCAGGCGGTTCTTGAGGGAGTGATGATGCGGGGGCCTAATCGGATGAAGGTCGCCGTTCGTCGTCCCGATGGCGAGATTGTCTCGATGGCCGATCCTGTGAGTACCATTTACGCCGGCCGCCTGCGAAAGACGCCGCTGCTGCGCGGCATCTTTGCATTGATCGAGGCCCTCATTCTGGGGGTCAAGGCCCTGATGTTTTCGGCTAAGATAGCCGCTGAGTCAGAGCTGGAGGAGGAACTCAAGCCGGGGATACTCTGGGCTACGGTGGGTCTCGGCCTTGTCTTAGGGGTGGCCCTATTCGTGATCCTGCCGATGCTGATCACTCATTACGGTATCGATCGCCTGACGACCTCCCCGGTAATCAGCAATGCCGCCGATGGCATCATTCGCTTGCTTTTCTTTATCACGTACCTTGCCCTGATATCACGTATACCTGATATTCGCCGGGTTTTTGCTTATCACGGTGCGGAGCACAAGGCGGTCAATGCCTACGAGGCAGGTGCCACGATGACGGTGGAGAACGTTCAGAGATACAGTACGTCCCACACTCGATGTGGAACCGGCTTTCTGCTCATCGTGATGGTTATTGCCATCATGGTCTTCGTCTTCACCGGTCAACCGGCGCTGTGGCTTCGCCTCCTCTCTCGACTCGCCCTTCTCCCCGTAATCGCCGCGATCGGATATGAGCTGATTCACCTCGCCGCCAACCATACCGGAAACCGCATCATCCGAGCCGTTATGGCTCCCGGCCTGGCGCTCCAGTCGCTGACCACCCGGCAACCCGATTCGGAGCAAGTCGAGGTAGCTATAGCTGCGCTTGAAGGGGTGATCGAGACTGAAGAGTAGAACGTGGCTACTCTTCGTCGAGTCTTCGGAAGAAGCAGGACCGGCTTCCGGTGTGACATACCGGGCCGGCGGGTTCCGCTCTAATCAGGATGGTATCCCCGTCGCAGTCGATGAGGATCGAGCGCACATTGATGTAATTGCCTGAAGTCGCTCCCTTGTGCCATAATTCCTGCCGGCTGCGGCTCCAGAACCATGCCTGTCCAGTGGATTTCGTCCTCTCCAGTGACTCCTGGTTCATGTAGCCCAGCATGAGCACCTCACCGGTGTTCGCGTCCTGAATGATTGCCGGGATCAGACCTTTTTCGTCGAATTTTGGCATGGTTGTTATCCTTCTCCGTAAGCCTTCACCGCAGAGCACGCAGAGAACACAGAGAACCCCCTAATGTTAAAAACCATAAACGAGCCTACGGATACCGTTCTTAAGCACCTTAACATTAAAGTTGATCAGTAGGCCCACTTTGTATCCAGATAGCTTCAGATAAGACAGCAATTGTGCTTGGTGGATCGGTTCTAACCTTTCGACTGCCTTCAATTCAACCACTATTTGATCTGCCACCAGCATATCTATGCGATACCCGCAATCCAATTGTACATCGTGGTAGATTACGGGCAGAGCTTTTTGAGGTTCGACTTTCAAGCCTCGCTGTGCCAATTCCCAAGCAAGACATGCCTGATAAGTCGATTCGAGCAAACCCGGGCCAAGCTCTCTATGCACGGCCATAGCAGCTCCAATAATCGTCTGCGTTATCTCGTCCGGATTTTGCCTCATCTCAGCGGTCTCAGCGGTCTCTGTGGTGAACGGGTGCCCTGCTCCCTTCTGTTCAGAAGGTCGTTCTTTGATCGCAGACAGTGCCTCCTCGAGGTCAATATCCCCGGTGTAGATCGCCCTGCCGATGATAGCCCCCTCCGCGCCCAACCCCGCCAGCCTCCTCAGGTGTTCAACTGAGGCGATGCCGCCGGCAGCGATGACCGGCGCTTCAGCCTGAGCGATCACCTTCGCGATCTCCTCAAAGTTGGGCCCGGACAGCGTGCCGTCGCGAGCGATGTCGGTGTAGATGAACCGCTTTACCCCTCGCCATTCCATTTCGCGGATCACTTCATTGACGGTCAGCCTGCCTCGCTCTTTCCATCCGTGTCCCCTGGCAAACCCCTCCCGGGCGTCTATGCTGACGATGATGCGCTCATCGAATCTGCGGCAGGCCTCCTCTACCAGGCCGGGGTCTTCGATGGCTGCGGTGCCTAGAATCGCTCGACCGACGCCGGAATCGAGCAAATGCGTCAGGGTTTCGATTTGCCGTATCCCTCCCCCGACCTGAACAGGTATCTGAACCCGGCGGACTATCTCTTCAATGGCGGGGGAATTGCACATCTCGCCGCCGGCAGCGCCGTCGAGGTCCACCAGGTGAAGTCTCTTCGCCCCGGCACCCTGCCAGCGCAGGGCCACAGCCACCGGATCCTCGGAGAAAACCGTCTCCCTGGTGTAGTCACCCTGATACAGGCGGACGCACCTTCCGTTTCTGAGGTCAATGGCGGGGATTATTTCCATGACCGTTACGATATTTGAATTAAGGCGTCCTTCAGGATGCCCATGGCTTCATCGACCTCTTTTTTCCGGGTGATGAGCGGCGGCATGAAACGGACGGCATTTGGTTTCACCGGATTGAGCAGGAGCCCTCTTTCGATGCAGGCTTCTATCACCTTGCCGGAGATTTCGCCCTCAAATTCCAGGGCGACCAACAGCCCTCTTCCCCGCACATCGGTGATGAAATCGAAACTCGATCTCAGCCTATCGAGCTCTGCCATCAGATATGCGCCCACTTCGCGGACGCTTGCCGGCACCCCGTTTTCGAGGATGAAACTCAGCACTGCGTATCCCACAGCACAGACGAGAGGATTCCCGCCGAAGGTTGATCCGTGCTCCCCCGGGCTGAAGACTGCGGCCTTCTCCCTGGCCAATACGGCAGCGATGGGCACCCCTCCTCCCAACCCCTTCGCAAGGGTCATGATGTCAGGTTCGATGCCAAGTTGCTCGTAGGCGAAAAGTGTTCCCGTTCGGCCCATACCGGTTTGGATCTCGTCCAGGATCAGCAGCAGGCCATTGCGGTCACACCATTTTCTAACCTCGTGGAAGTAGTCACTGTCCGGGATATTCACTCCGTTTTCGCCCTGGAGTGGCTCCAGCATCACCGCGCAGGTGAGAGCAGAGGTAGCGGCCTTTATGGCCTCGATATTGTTGTACTCCACGTTAATAAACCCGCCGGGCAGGGGTACAAACGGCTCCTGGAATTTGCGCTGGCCGGTGGCGGCTATGGTGGCCATAGTGCGCCCATGGAAGGAGCCCATCGCAGTAATGATCTCATACGCTCCATCGAGGTGAATACGCCCATACTTTCGAGCAAGTTTGATGGCCCCCTCGTTGGCCTCGGCTCCGCTGCTGCTGAAGAAGACCCTGTCGAGGCAGCAATTCTCCACCAGAAGCTCCGCCAGCCGCAACTGCGGTATGGTGTAGAACTGGTTTGAGACCTGGATCAGGGTACGAGATTGTTCGTTGAGGGCATCGGTGATGACCGGGTGGCAGTGTCCCAGAACGTTCACGGCCCACCCCCCCACAAAGTCAAGGTACTCCTTCCCTTTATCGTCCCATACCCGGATGCCCTGGCCGCGGACGAGTGTCACCGGCAACCGTTTGAAGGTGGACATAAAATACTTCTTTTCTAATTCTTGCCAGTCTGACATGATCACCTCTGTGAGAGAGGAGTATTTGAATAAATCCTCCCCAGCAAGTATAATAGAACTCGCTGCCAGAATGCAGCGCCAATCCGTAACTGCTCAGGTTCAAAGTTCCGAAGTTCAGGGTTCAAGGTTAGACTGATCAAGCTTCAAGATTGAACGGTTAGGCATACAACCGTGAACCCCTGGGCCTGCGGCCGGGGGCAGGCCTGACAACCTGAGTAGTTACGCAAATCCCGGTTTCTAAGGGAGTGAATGGGTCCCGGTGGGCTTCGCGGACTTCAAATCCGTTGGTGGGTATCTATCGATGCTCATGGTGGTTCGACTCCCCTCACTCCCGCTTGTCTCCCCTTCTTTCCCCTTATCACCAGGAAATAGACCAACAAGCCCACAATCACCACCACAGCGCCAATTATCCCTCCAATAACCCCCCAGTTTAGCGGCGCTCTCACAGTGGTAAAGCTCCAGGTGTAATCCACGACTAAAGGATTGCCGGCAAGATCCTTAGCCGCGGGGGAGATGGTAACAGTGTAGCCAGTACCGTATTCAAGGTCAACATCAGGCTCGAAGATCATGGTATTCTCCACCCACCTGAAGATCCCGCTCACGGCAGGTTCAATGGAGAATGCCCCCTCCGCCAGAGCCTTGTCCATCTCCTCACTGAAGGTGGCTGAGATGCCGATATCAGTCGGCACACCGGCAGCACCGGCCTCCGGCGAGATAGAGACCACCCTTGGCGCCGTGCCGTCATAGATAATTCTGAACTTTGCGGCAGCGGTGTTGTAATTGCCGGCGGCATCCCGTGCCACACCACCGGCGACGTCCACCGCTACCACACCGTCGGCATCAGGGGTTATCTCGAAGGTAAATTCCCTATCACTCACCACAACAAAGTTGCCTGCAGTTCCGTTCCCCACCGTGACGTCGCCGAGCTCAAAGCCGGTAACGTCCTCACTGAAGGTTGCGGTCACCGGAATCGGTGAGATGTTGGTCGGATCGGTAGCAGTGGAAGTAATCTCTACCGCTGGTGGGATGACATCCGGCGAATGAACCCGCAGAGTATAGGTCTCCGGAATAGCAAGCCACCACGCCATTATGGCAACTGTCCATTGTCCAGGGGTTGGGTGGCTGATTGAGATGGCCTCTGGATAAGCCCAAAATGACGTTGCTGCCAGGTCACCTTCGGGATTAAACAGAAAGATGTCCAGGTCGTTAACCTCATCGGTCCAATCTAGAGTCAGCCACAATGCAGTCATGCCCGGCTCGACATCCAGGGTGTAGTGGATGAAGTCCCAGTCTTCGTCCACAGTCCCGGTTATGTCAACTCTTGTGCCCGGGGCAACAGGCTGGATCAGATTGACCGAAACGGGGATCAATATGTCGCCAAGCGTAATATAGCCAACGTATGTTCCGGCTGCGGTATCAGCAGGTATGCTCATCGTCGCTATGAACGTGGTCGTCTCTCCTGCAGGGACAGTTATCTCTCCAGGCACAATTATCCAGTCGCCGGCAGGGAAATCCTGTGTATCGGTCATGACTGACCGGTCTATAGGCAGGGTCTTTGCTTCGGCGGCGCGATTTTCTACGGTGAAGGTTTTTGTGTGGCTACCGGGAAGCACCCCGCCCACCGCCCACTCGTGATCAACCAGAATGCCCTCCCGGAGCGCAAGATAGGCAACTGCCACATTCAATCTTCCCGCACCCTGTTCCAATATGCCGAAGAACAGGTCCTCTGCCGAGTTTTTCAGCGCCCTTTCCATCTCCGCAGGCGTCAAATTGGGGAAGGCTTGCAGCAACAGTGCCGCTGCACCGGCCACATGTGGTGCTGACATCGAGGTGCCCGGCCAGTCGGCATAGCCGGTGGGATGAAGCCATAGAGGCACCGGGGCAATTATCCCCAGTCCGGGGGCTGCCAGATCGATCCCGACCCTTCCATCCCCCGCGGGCCCCCGCGAGCTGAAGAAGACAATCTCATCTACGGTGTTTGATGCCGCCACTGCTATTGCCCCGTGTGCAACCGCCGGGCTGGTAATGGTGGATTCATCCGGTCCCCAGTTCCCAGCAGAGATGATCACGATATGTCCTGCACCTACGGCGTGAGTTACCGCTATATCCAGCAGGTCTCGGCCGGCTCCATCTCCCTGCCAGCCCCCAAGGCTTAAGTTGATCACATCGGCCGCTTCCTCCACAGACCACTCCACTGCTGATATCAACCATGAAGTCTGCGTATCACCGTCCACATTGAGTACCTTCGCGTTGATCAGATATGCCCCCGGGGCGACACCAGTGATGCCTATCTCCGGATTGTATGCTCCAGCGGCAATTCCGGCGACATGCGTTCCATGTCCGATTTCATGATCATCCCAGGCGCTGTTGAATCCTTTCCTCAGAGAATAGGATTCCGTTCCAGTGACCGTAGCGCCCACTACGTTGACCGTCCAGTCCCCATCCGCGACTCGCCCAGGTATAAGAATGCGCCGGTAATTCCCCATATCTATACCTGAATGCTCATAGCCATCCGGATCGGTAACGAAGAGTTCCAGGTCGTTTGCCGGATCCTCCCATCTCAGATACACCTCAAGGTCCCGTGCATCTCTCAGGGTTATAGAGTAGTCATTCGTCTCTGCCTCTGTTATCTCTTCCTCGCTGAATCGATCCCACACCGTGAAGTCTCTCTCTGCTATCACCTTCCCCCCATCCAGGTCGGGGTGATACCGGCAAATACCGGTGTCCAGTATGGCAATCCTTATTCCACTGCCGTCAAACCCTTTATCCCACATCCCTGGTGCCCCTATGAAGTCATCACCATAATCCCTATACAGGATGACATCCTCAATAGTTGCCTCGCCGGTGATAACCTCCAGGTCTTCGATGATAGAGGTCACCAGACGGAGCTTCGGGGAGAATTCCGGCATCGGGGAGATCTGCAATCTATAGATGCCCGGCGGCAGGTCAGGAATGGCATAACTGCCATCGGCAGCGGTTTCCGTATAGCCAAAAACGCCTGTTTTCTCATCCCATACGAATACATCGGCACCGGCCACCCCAACCCCCGCTTCGTTAGTTACCCGGCCGGCGATCGTGCCAACCTGTGCCGGGACGATATTCGCCAGAGTTACATCAAGCGTAGTTGTCTTTCCCTCATTAACGTCTACGTCGGCGATGCGAGCCATCGTGAGATGAACCCCCTCAGGCATAACCTCCAGCACATAAGTGGCCGGCGGCAAGTTAGGGATGGTATAATTACCGGCGGCATCGGTCCACCCCAGGCCTAAAACCCCTGTCTCCGGATCCGATGCGATGACCAGGGCATTGACTACCCAAAGTCCTTTCATATCAGTCACCCTGCCGGAGACGACCCCGACTTCCGCAGGGATGATATTCTCCAGGGTGATATCAGCAGTGGTTACCTCGCCGGCAATAACCTCTATGCGCCATAAGGTATCCGCCATCAGGGGTGGAGGCGCCAACGGGTGAGAGGAGACTCCCACCCGGTAAATGCCCGGCAGCAAGTCGGAAATGGTATAATTACCGTTGTCGTCCGTCATGGCAAAGCCCATATCTCCCGTTACCGCATCACGTGCTGACACCAGAGCAAAGGCCACTCCGGCTCCATCCTCATCAGTTACCCGGCCCGAGATTGTCCCGGTCTCTGGTGTGACAGCGCTAAGTGTCCCCTTAGAGGACATCACGTAGCCCCGCAAATACTCAGAGACCCGGATCATGCTGCCACCGAAATCCGGCAATGCGGGTATCAATTCGGGGGGTCTAATCGGCTCATCCAGCCAGATCGTTCCCACATCTGGATGAGCAGCAATCTCAGCGATTCTTTCGGCCAGAACATTTGCCGATATCGCATTGACGATCCAGTGTTGAGTGATGTTCTCCGCCCCTAATTCCTCTAATAATCCTACCAGAGGGGCTTGCGTTGCACTTGCCAGCGATCTTGCCTGATCGATATCAAACCTGTCCCCCTCGATTAACCCCGGCTGCTCTTCCATCATTAAAATAATTGCGAGATCTTCGCCGGGCCTGGCCTCTATCTCAGCTTCCAGGGTTGCACCGATCTTTGGATCCTGATCCTGTATTTCTTCCGGCAACAGCTCCCTTAAGTCAACCGGCCTTGTGTCTTTCGGGCCGACCGATACTTCAGCGGAGGCAATCGATGGCCAGGCTCCGCTCCCGATCAGAAGAAAACACGCCACTATGGCTACTATCCTCATCCACTTCATCATCAAACCTCCTTTGGGGGTAGACCATCAATAGATTGGCGGGTAGAACAGGCCAACAATGAGGGCTTACATGCTGGTCTTAGGGCATGTACACCGGTTATATTATAACACAGAAAAGAGCTTGAGTTCCAGTCTCTGTCTGCGCTCGAGGATTTTGCCCCTCGGGGTCCTCCAGGACTGCTAGCCAAACGGGTTCCTTTAAGCTACAATAGTAGCAGGCGAGAACCAGCGCCAGGAATCGGAGGAACCATCCGGCGGTGATGAATAACCACAATCGGCCAGGATCGAAGGGGGGAATGCTAAAGCCATGATGAGAATCTGGGGAATGCTTTCGGCTGACGATGAAAAGAATGGGTTCGATCTTGTCCTGGACGAAAGCTGGTACGTGCTGCTCCTGGACAAGGATGAGGTTATTGCTCGTTTTGATCCGCGCGATTATACCTCAGCAGAGTTGTATGGGGAAGTGGAGACGGTGCTCCAATGGAGGCGAAGTAATCGTGCGACAAAACCGAAATCCCAGATGGCCCAGGCTTGTGGCCTATCCTGAAAGTCCATTTCGTTCTTTTATGCTCCATGCGCGCCGGCATTAAGTCAGGTCACCTTCCCTAGCCCAAGCAACCCGGAACCAGATTGAACGCACCTCTTCCACCACGCCTCACCAGGTACCTCCGGTAGTTTCCCGATTGACAAACCCCAATCAATAGGGTAATGTATTGCCAAGACCGGCGATGTGATCCCATTGCCCGGCAAGCCCCTGATCGGGTCAGGGGCAAGCGGAGGAGACGAACAGAAGGTGAGAATCGCCCTTCAGCTTGAGCCTCTCAGCGGCAGGCTAAAGCTACCCCTTCAGTACAACAGAGAAGTCCAGGGGATGATATACCGCAATCTTGATGATGCCCTGGCTGACTGGATCCACGATGAAGGCTTGTCTCTGGGGAAGCGCTCCTTCAAGCTTTTTACCTTCAGCCACCTGCAGGGCCGCTACCATATCACCCCGGGTACCATCGAATTCAGCGGAGCGGTAAGGGTCCATGTCGGCTCGGTCCACGAGCAGATATTGCAATCCTTAGCAGAGCACCTTCTACGAGGGCCGGCGGTTCGGCTGGGGAAGGAAGTCTGTGAGGTATCCAGCATGGAGGTAGAGCCGCTGCCGGAGATGTCCAGACCGATGCGTGTCCGAACCCTCTCCCCGATCACCATTTACAGCACACTGAGCACGGCCGAAGGGCGGAAGAAGACCTATTACTACAGCCCCTCTGAGCGAGACTGGGAGACACAACTGCTCTCCAATCTGAAGCGAAAGGCCAGGGCACTCGGCTGGGGAGAGGCTCAATTGCAGAATCTTGAGGACGGGAAGGCACACATTCGGCCTATCCGGATAAGCAACCGCGATCTGAAGATCATGAAATATGGTGATACCGTGATCAAGGCATGGTCGGGGGTTTACGAGCTGGACCTCCCGGAACCGTTCTTTCTTCTGGCCTATGATGCCGGACTCGGATCGAAGAACAGCCAGGGGTTCGGGATGGTGGAGGTGGTCAAGAGGTTAAATGAAGGTGGTATTACTGATTACGACAGGTGAAGGTCACCATGCTTAGAGAGCTTTGCTCTTTCCCGAGTGCCTTCCAGCTTGAAGACATCCTGCAGCAAAGGGAGATGCTGGCCGAAATCTTCAAGGCAATGCAGGTGCGCCTGGCCTACCTTCATGGCTCGCTTCTCGACGGTCGCGGTCGAGATGCCGATTTTGCCGTGCTCTTCGATAACTACTCCTTCACCCAATCTCAGGATCTCTATGAGGGCCTTTGCCGGATTCTTAAGGCGGATAACATTGACCTCCTGCCGCTTAATCGGGCGTCCTTTGAGTTAAAGAAAAGGGTCGCTCTATCCGGGCTTGTTATCTATGAGGCTTGCCCCGCGGCCGTTTCGGATTTCCTCGAAAAAATGCTAACTCAGCTTGAAGACCACCGCCTTTTTGTGACTCTGGCGCAGGCCGAGCTTGAAAAGAGAATCAAAGGAGGAATTTCTATGGCCTCAAGGAAGCTGGATGCTGAAAGAGTAACGAGCTACCTCTCCCGCCTGGACGATGTGGTAGCCAGACTAATGGACTTAAAGAGCAGTTTCACCTCCTTTGAGGACTTCATGGCTCAGGTTGACCGCAGAGAACTTTCAGTCCATTACCTCCGCATCGCCCTGGAATCCGTGCTCGATGTCTGCCGCCATTTCCTGGCGGTAAAGGGCGCAAGCCTCGACCAGGTGGATACTACCAACATCATAGAGCTGGCCGGTAAGAACGGACTTCTCCCACCAGACTTTGCCCGAAGAATCCGTGGAATGGCCGGGATGAGAAACGCCATCGTTCACGTCTACTGGAACCTGGACTATGCCGCCATCTATGAGGCCGTAAGTCGGCTCTCGGACTTCGATGATTTCGCCAGATACGTCCTGCAATTCTTGCAGCGCCAAAATCGGAAGCTGTCATGATGGAAAATACCGTGGAGTTCCAGGAGACGAACCAGGGATTCGGAATGGTGGAGGTGGTCAGGCAGAGAACAGTTGCCAGGGATCAGGGATCGAGATCATTTAGAGTTGGGCAACTTTGTGATAAAATGAAGGTGGTATTACTATTGGAGTATTACAGAGGAGTTGAACATGCCTAAGATGACGATTAAAGGCCAGATAACCATCCCTGGAGAAGTCAGGGATTCCTTAGGTCTGAAGCCGGGGAGCAGGGTTCGATTTAGACTGGAGAATGGAAGCTGCATTCTGGAAAAGGATGTGGAGAATATCCCTTTCGGCAAGTGGATAGGATATCTGAGTGGTGATAGAACTTCTGATGAGATAATCGAGGAGCTGCGAGGAAATTAGCATGACGAGCGCAGTTGATACGAACATCTTATTAGATATTCTCTTGCCTGACCCGAAATTCCTCGAGGCCTCCACCAAGCTATTGAGCAATGCCATCTCAAAAGGAAAAGTAATAATGAGTGAGGTCGTATATGCGGAGCTCTCGGCCCAGTTTAGTAGCAGGGAAGAGCTTGATGCCTTTTTGGAAGAGGCAAATATAGTGGTTCAGCCTACTAACCAAGCAGCACTGTGGGAAGCAGGCAGAGCTTGGATGATGTACATCAAAGTCAGGGGTGAAGAGCTAGAGTGCCCCAAGTGTGGATATAAAAGCGACTTTCTAAGCCTTGCCGCTGAATAAGGTTAAGGCGGGCTTAATGTGAGAGGTGGTGACAGTTCACGGGGATCGGTAGATAAACGACTGGCCGCTGATCCCCTTTTCTCCTGGCTATGAGGACGGACGGGGGGCGAAGAACAGCCAGGGATTCGGGATGGTGGAGATACTTTCAACGCAGAAGGGGTGAATGATGTTACAAGCTATAAAAGAGCTAGGGGAGGAAAAGCTGCAACAGGAGGGCATATCTCCAGAGAACATAGCCAACAAAGTGCTATCGACAGTGGTACAAGACCCAAATAAAAACGGGAATTATCCCAACGTTTTTGTGGTGCTTTTTCGCAAGACTGACGGCGGGTTCAATTATGACCGCATCCAAAGAGAGGAAAGCACGAAGACTAAAATCTCTCGCTATCTATACCGACGGGGATCCCCCAACGGCCCAAATATAACCCCCACGTGTCTGGTTACGGATATTGACAAGACGTTTCGAGTAAAGCTGGAGGGCTGGTTTACCAAGTTTGGCCAGGCTAACCCATTGTTCGCCGAACTACACAGGGCAATAGCAACAGACAAGCGCCGTATTCTCGGGGACATCAAAAGAGAAGCCGAGTTCATCTCTTCTGTGAAAAAGCAGGAAAACATAGTCCTCACCGTGGGCTTATGGGAAGATGAGAAACTCAATTATCCGGGCGATTACAGCGAATTCCGAGACCTTCTCCGTGAGGAGATATTTAACAAATATCGCGGCATTTCAACAAAGGATCATGTTTGTGCAGTCTGTGGAGAGAAGAAAGTAGAGGTCTTTGGTGAAGCACTGAGCCAGATTTTCAAGTTCTATACTCTGGACAAGCCGGGGTATATTGCTGGAGGATTCAGGCGGGAAGAGGCCTGGAAGAACTTCCCTATTTGCTTAGACTGCATGTTCAAGATTGAGGAAGGACAGAAGTTTATCAATGACCACCTGGCATTTCGTATGGGCGGGCAACGATACTGGCTCATACCTGAGTTCTTGCGAGGCATTCCTGAAGCCAGCAAGTCTGTCACAGAGTTTTTTCAAATTGCAGATCGATCCGGTGATACACTGCGCGATGAAAGACTTGCACTCATAACAGAAGACGAGAGAGAAATCCTGAAGGAGTGCGCTGAATTACCGGATCTGCTCACCTACAAGTTCTTTTTCTTTGAGGCGCAGAAGGGATCGTCAATCCCCCATGAGATCACTCTCCTGGTGGAGGATGTTTTGCCGTCCCGTTTGAGCCGGATATTCGAAGCCAAACAGACGGCGGATAGATGCAACCTTCTGCACGACGTAAAAATCAGAAAAAATGAATATGCCGATATTAAGTTTCGGTTCAACGATTTCAGGGGATTCTCCCTCTCCAACAAAGTCTTTCTGGAAGTTGTCGACCGGGTGTTCAGGGGTCTATATCTGGACAGAGGACTGGTTCTCTCATGGCTTATGACTCGAATAAGACAGGAGTTCATAAAGGACCACTACTTGAAACCGACCCTTCTCCGCGGTCTTTCTGCGCTCCTTTTCTTTGATGAGTTAGGGATGTTTTCGCAGCAACAAGAACAATACAAAGGAGGTACACCTATGACAGATCTGGCACCGTTAGCCGAGGATTTCTTTGACCGCTACGAACGCACTTTCCGCAGCCCTCCATCAAAAGCCGTCTTCCTTTTGGGAGTACTCACCGAGGAATTGCTAAATATCCAGTTCGATAAACGAGGCTCAAAGCCTTTCCGCAAAAACCTCAAGAGCCTGATGATGAAGGAGGAGGATTTCAGAGGGCTCCTTCCCAAGATACAGAATAAGCTGGAGGAGTATGGCAAGAATTGCTACTACAGAAGTCTTGAGACACTGATATCAGACTATTTCCTCCAATCCGGACAGGATTGGGATATGTCCACCGATGAGCTCAACTTCTACTTTGTTTTGGGAATGAACTTGGAAGCAACAGTCATCGAAGCTCTTGGGCTCAAGAAAAAAAGAGAAAGATAAGGAGGAAAACTGACATGTCCGGCATAATCAAAAACAGATCGGAAATCCTGTTCATCTATGATGTCACCGATACCAACCCCAACGGTGACCCGATGGATGAGAACAAACCTCGTATCGACGAGGAGACGGGTCATAACATAGTTACCGACGTACGTTTGAAGAGAACGGTAAGGGACTATCTTCATGACTTTAAGCAAAAAGAGATATTTGTGCGGGAAGAGAGAGATGACACAGGAAATCTAAAAACAAAAGAGGCCATCTATGAACACTATGGTTCTCCTGATAGAGTTAAGGAGAAGTGCGTAGACATCCGGCTTTTCGGGGGCACTTTTGCCCTCAAGAGAAAAGGCGGGGAGAAAAAGGGCAAGACACCAGAGGAAGAATCTGCCGAAAGAGCATTTGCTCTCACCGGGGCGGTGCAGTTCAAATTTGGCAGATCTCTTAATAAAGTAGGGGAACCCACTTTTGTTCGGGGACATACAGTGATGCCTTCGGGGACTGAAAAGAGACAAGGCACATTCCCTGAACAATATATCTTGCCCTATTCACTCATAGCCTTTTATGGAATTGTCAATGAAAATGCAGCAAAAACCACACGGATGACTGAAGCTGACCTGCAACTTCTATTGGAAGGCCTGTGGGATGGTACCAAAAACCTGATCACCCGGTCTAAGATGGGGCAGATGCCGCGATTCCTCCTCCAGGTGATCTATAAAGAGCAAAACTATCATATTGGAGAACTGGATCGCAGGATCAAGCTACTCTCAGACAAAAGGGATGAGCAGATTCGGGATGTTTCGGAGATAAGATTGGATCTTACTGATCTGGCCAGGACTCTGGAGGAGAATAAGGACAAGATCGAGAAGGTTTGCTACGTCAAGGATAAGCGATTGACCTTGGTCAAAGGGGAACAGATGGTTGAAGTGCAAGAGATTGCCACCGAAATCAAGTTTGAGCCGTTGGGGTTCTGAAAATGCCGGACCAATTCATCGTTTTCGACGTTTGGGGAGATTACGCTCATTTCAAAAAGCACTATACCACTTCGTCCCCGTTGACTTTCACCATTCCACCAAGGACTACGGTCACTGGTCTGGTGAGCGCCGTCATTGGTCTGGGCAAAGATGAATATTTACACCATATGACCAAGGATAAGGCTCATGTTGCTGTGCGGCTTCTCAACACTGTCAGAAAAACACGGCTTGGTATGAACCTGATTAATACCAAGGATGGCTATTGGACTCCGGTCAAAAAGGGCTTTCATGAACCTCGCACTCAGATACGCTTTGAATTGCTGAAAGACCCGAGATTCCGCATTTACTTCAGTCATCAAGATCTCCAACTTCACGAGGCTCTCATGGAAAACCTCAAGGCTCACAAGTCGGTCTACACGCCGTGTTTAGGAACCAGCGAGCTAATAGCGAACTTCTCTTATATTGGACAGTTTAGGACATCAGCCAAAGGGGAGGCAAGTCAGTTTATTCCGGTTGTCACAACTCTGCCGATGGATGTTGCGCTGGACATCAACCTCATGGAACCGGGTTACAAGTTCTTTAAGGAACGAATGCCAACTGAGATGCAAGCGGGGCGCGACGTTACGGAATATCGCGAAGTTCTCTATGAAATCCAGGGCAAGCCTATCCATGCAAGACTAAAAGAGTCGTTCCTGCTGGAGAATGATGAGTACATTGTCACACTCTGAAGAGGAGATTTTCTCGCACCCTGATGTCACCTTGCGAACGCATTTGGAAGAGGTAGGAAAGGCAGCCCGAGAATTTGCCCTGGGAACACCGCTGAACCTACCGTTCCCCCAAGAAGCGCTTGTGAAAGCGGCGCAGTTGATGGGTCTCTACCACGATATGGGCAAAGCAACCACCTTCTTTCAGGACTATCTATCTGAGAGCAATTCCCAGCGCAAGGCGATTCTGAAGAATCAGCCAGAAACCCGCCATAGCTTGATATCTGCAGTGGCAGCTTACTTTGCCACCCAAATAGGTCTTTCCAGCTACGATATGGCGCCGGATTGGCGGGAGTTCCTCCCTGTAGCTGTCTTTGTTTCCGTTAGACACCATCACGGAAATCTTGAGCCCTTGCTGGATGATACAGGTCTTGGTGAGGTGGCCGTTCTCCAAAACCAGACACAGCACTTGCCGCCCCGCTATCTCTCCTTCTTACCTCATTGGGAGGATGTCTCCTCTCAACTTAAGGCTCTTCCCAGGTCCTGGTCCCTGGGCAAGTTCAAGCTTCTTCGATGGCTTCAACAGGACAGAGGTCTCCTTCCCTATCTGCTTCAGAACTTCCTGTTCTCGTTGCTCCTGGATGCTGATAAGCATATCACGGCCTTGGGACAAACTATCCCTCGCCCCCCCGTTGCACCGGACCTGGTGGATCATTATCGAGCCATCAAGGGATTCGATCATGCCGCCACCTCTATAAATCAACTTCGCAACGCTATCTATGATGAGACCTTAGCCAGCCTGGATAGTATCCTCTTATCAGGCAATAAGATACTTTCGCTCACTGCACCCACAGGGGCAGGCAAGACTCTCACTGTGCTATCTCTGGCGCTCAGGCTTCGAGAGACGATTCGAATCCATTCGGGTCATACCCCTCGGATCATCTATACATTGCCCTTCCTAAGCATCATCGACCAGAATGCCCAGGTCTTCCACGATGTGTTTGAGCAAGTGCAAGGCCAACCACCTACCAGCGACCTCCTGCTAGCCCACCATCACCTGTCAGAGCTCAGCTTCACAACTCGTGAAAACGAGTATGACATTGGGGAAAGCGAAATCCTCGTGGAGGGCTGGAACTCTGAGACCGTGATAACAACGTTTGTTCAGTTCTTCCATGCCCTATTTTCAAATCGCAATCGATCTCTACGCAAGTTCCACAATATCGTTGGCAGCATTGTTATTTTGGACGAAATACAGTCATTTCCGCCCAAGTACTGGTTGCTCTTTAGAGAAACAGCAGAGATCTTAGCCAAACGCTTCAATACATACTTCATTCTAACCACAGCAACACAGCCAGCGATTTTTGAAAACTGCACAGAGCTTCTGCCTCGGAAGAAGGAGTTTTTCCACAGGCTCAATCGAACACAAATCCATGTTCACTTGTCGCCTTCCCAACACCTTTCGGATCTGGGAGAGTTGGTTATAGATAAACTCAAACACGATAACAAGGATACGCTCATCGTGCTAAACACAATCCGCACTGCCAGAGAGCTGTATGAAGACCTGAAGGCCCCTTTGGATGACTTGGGATTTGAAATCTATTTTCTCTCTTCTCATGTCGTGCCAAGGGAACGTCTGCGACGCATTCAAGCAATCAAGATGTGTAAATACCCCAAAGTAGTAGTCAGCACCCAGTTAATTGAAGCGGGAGTGGACCTGGATTTCGAGTGGGTCATTCGTGACCTTGGCCCTCTCGATACTGTCAATCAGGTAGCTGGCCGCACAAATCGAAACTCTCTCAGAGAAACAGGACAACTGGACCTGATCATGCTCGTCGATGGGAGTGGTCATCGCTTTTGTTCCTATATCTACGATGGATTACTATTGTCTCTGACCTGCGAAGTGATCGGTAATAAAGAACTCGTCTGTGAACCCCAATTTCTGCAACTAGTTGAAGACTACTTCCGTCGGGTCCGCGGCCGTCTTAGCGACGACAGGTCACGTGAACTACTCCAATACCTGCATAACATGAACTACGAGCAAGTAGGAAAATTCCGCCTGATTGACGAGTCAGGCGAGAAGGTAGACATCTTCGTGGAACTGGATGATGAAGCCGAGTCGGTTTGGCAAGCCTTCTGCGATGCCAAGAAGATCGCTGATCGGTGGGAACGACGGCAAGCCATCAGAGCTCTTCGAGGGAAGTTCTCCCCCTACGTACTCTCAGTAACGGCATCACAGGCATTGCAGAACCTCCCCCCTGAGCTTGAAGGCATGCGCTATGTCCCCAGAGGCCAACTTGAGTCATGGTACGATCCGGAGACAGGGTTCAAGGTAGAAAGTACCGAAGGAGCACGAATGTTTTGAGTGCCCACGAAGTAGCCGAAAGCGGGCTGATCACCGGCACCCTGATCTGGTATTATTACATCTGCCAGCGCGAGGTCTGGCTGATGGCCCATGAGCTGAATCCTGAGGCCGAGAACCCCTTCCTTGAACTGGGACGACTCATCCAGGAGGAGTCCTATTCCAGGGAGAAGAAAGAGTTCACCGCCCCAGGAATGAAGATCGATCTCCTGCGGAAGCGCGATGGGCAGTTGGTCGTTGCTGAGATCAAAAAATCCTCTCATTCCACCGAATCGGCCACTATGCAGCTCGTCTATTACCTGTGGAGACTCAGAGAGATGGGCATCGAGGCCAGGGGAGAGCTCCTTGTGCCGAAAGAACGAAAACGATTTCCTGTTGAACTCACCGATGAACTGGAGAGCAACCTGTTAGAGGCCATGGACAATATAGAGAGAATCATAAATCTTGAAAAACCCCCTGCACCGGCAAAGACTTCATTCTGTCGCAATTGCGCCTATGCCGAGTTCTGCTGGGGATAATCAACCATGAAACAACCAATTTACATCTTCTCGAGTGGAAAATTCGAGCGACGCCAGAATACCCTGTCGTTCGAGGATGCCGAGGGCAAGAGGAAGTATGTCCCCGTGGAGAACACCTCTGAACTGCACATCTTTGGCGAGGTAGACCTTAACAAACGGCTGCTCGAGTTCCTCACTCAGCAAGAGATCCTGCTCCACTTCTTCAACCACTACGGCTACTACATCGGCTCCTTCTATCCCCGGGAGCATTACAATTCCGGCTGTCTTATCCTCAATCAGGCGGAGCATTATCTGGATCCCGACAAGCGACTCGCTCTTGCCCGGCAGTTCATTAAGGGAGCAGTGGAGAATATGAAGCGGGTGATCGGTTATTACCTGCGCCGCGGCGCCGACCTGCAGGATGTATTGAATTCTATTGAGGGTTCCAGTTCTCTGCTGGATCAGCAGTCCTCACCCGAAGCCCTCATGGCCATCGAGGGCAATATTCGGGAGAGTTACTACGAGGCATTCGATATCATCTTGAATCAAGAAGAGTTCTCCTTTGCCAGGCGGACTCGCCGGCCGCCGCAGAACCGCCTCAATGCCATGATTAGCTTCGGCAACTCGATGATGTATGTCGCCGCCTTGAGCGAGATATATCGCACCCATCTGGATCCCCGCATTGGCTTCCTGCATACCACCAACTTCCGCCGGTTCTCCTTGAACCTGGACGTGGCCGAGATATTTAAGCCGGTCTTTGTTGATCGGACGATCTTCTCCCTGCTCAACAAGGGACAGATTCAGGAGAAGCACTTCTCGGAATCGGCGGGCGGGATTTTTCTCACCGAACCGGGCCGAAAGATATTCATCGAAGAGTGGGAGAAGCGACTCCGCACGACCATCGATCATCCCAAGCTTAAGCGCAAGGTTTCTAATCGTCGTCTGATCCGACTGGATCTCTACAAGATCGAAAAGCACCTCTTGGGAGACCAGCCCTACGAACCTTATGCGGCGAGGTGGTGAGATTTGTTTGTGATCATGGCCTATGATGTGAATGTGGGACGGGTGAACCGGGTACTTAAGATCGGGCGACGATACCTGAACTGGGTACAGAACTCGCTCCTGGAGGGGGAGCTGACCGCGGCTCAACTGGCGAGGCTCAAGTCTGATGTAAAGAAAGTGATTGATGAAGATGAAGATTCGGTGGTCTTCTATCTGTCGCGGAGACAGCAATACCTGGAACGTCAGATCATGGGACAGGATAAGGGTGGAGTGACTCTGGTGATCTAGTTGACGGTTAGTTGGTTAGTTGGTTGATGGTTTCGCACCCTCAACCAGCAAGCCATCAACCAATAAACTATCAACAGCCGTTGCCTGCCGCCTGTCGACCTCCGGTAGAGCAAAAACCCCCAGGGATCGACACCGGGTCGAGCAAGGAGGATGAGCGATTTCAGATAGGGAAATGCTGCTCCGGGGCAAGAAACTTGACTTCACCGTGTGTTTTGCGGTAGGATTCTTTTAGACGTGGCAGACTTGGGTCTGTAGCCTACCTATGAGGGATTGAAACCTGAGATGTTGAGGTGAATCGTGAAATTGACAGAGCGTCTGTAGCCTACCTATGAGGGATTGAAACCCAGCCCTCCGTATTGGGGTTTGAGAAAGTATTCAGGTCTGTAGCCTACCTATGAGGGATTGAAACCCAAGACAGGCAAGGTGAAGAAGGGCAGTGTTAGGCGTCTGTAGCCTACCTATGAGGGATTGAAACCTGGAGGAGGTGGCACGGCAACGGCAGCTGCGCGCTGTCTGTAGCCTACCTATGAGGGATTGAAACTCGCAGACTAAAATCCGTCGGGTAGCAATGGAGGGCGTCTGTAGCCTACCTATGAGGGATTGAAACTCAGCCATGGTTTGATTTTCTCCTCCCGTTGCATCGGTCTGTAGCCTACCTATGAGGGATTGAAACCGATAGTCCTCATCAGCGCCGCCTAGAGAAAGGTTAGTCTGTAGCCTACCTATGAGGGATTGAAACTAGTTTG
>JALPXT010000090.1 GCA_023271485.1 Dehalococcoidia bacterium
CGCTCTCACATGCGTTCTGAGGATGGATACGGGGGAGGAACCTAACGCCTCTTATACAGGCGAAATGCGAGGTGATAGAAGCCGATGTTGGCCAGAATCAAAGCCACCACAGTAATCGAGGACACCGCGATTTCCAGTGTGCGGTTTACGGCAATGATCTGGTTCCACACCTCGATGGGTCCATCCCACTCCCCTCTGACCGCGAGCCATGCAAGTGCGATCGCCAGAGCCACGGTGGCGAAGGTAAATACAATCCCAACGATCCCTCCAGCGACTACCGCCAGCATTCTACCTGCAGGTTTGGCGAAACTGCTGCTCTTCCGGGGACGCTTGATGACGCGTCGTCGCCGCTTAGCCATGACTATATAATAAAGATAATCGCCAGAAATAGCAAGCCCGACCGCTCACATACCTTCCCTTCTCAACCGGTCAAGAAATCCCGTCGCCTTGATCTCCCGCTCCAGCAGATAGCGCACATATCCCTGTATGGTCCGCTCCAACTCTCGGGATAGCTCGGGAACGAGGCGCAGCCGGCTGGCGGTAGCGTAATCGCCACGCTGAAGTAAGCGCATCACCTTGAGGGCGTTGACCGAAATGGGGCGGACTACCGGCTCGGTGTGAGCACATTTGGGGCAGAGAATCCCTCCGCCGCTGGGGCTGAAGAAATTCTCAACCGGCTGGATCGGTGATCTGCAGTTGATGCAGTCTCGCAACTGCGGCTGATAACCCACATGCCCCAGAAGTTGGAGCTCGAAGTAGCGGAGTAACATGAGGTGCTGCATCCAGGATGCAGCTTCCTCACGGCGCACCTTAGCGAGCCCATGCAAGGCATCGAGCAATAGCTTGTAGACCGGGTAGTTCTCGGCATGCTCCGGGGTAAAGGCATCGGCCAGCTCGATAAGATAGAGGGCCCGAGCGGTAAGCCAGAGGTCATTGCGAATTGAGAGGAAGCTCTCGATGGTCTGGCTCTGAGTAACGGTATCCAGATTCCGCCCCCGGGCCAGCACCAGTGAACAATGGGTGACGGGTTCCACATGCCCTCCCAGCTTGCTCTTCGACCGGCGGGCTCCTCTGACCACTGCCCTGAGTTTGCCCATATTGGGCGTGTACAGCGTGAGCATCCTATCCGCTTCCCCGAAGTTGGCATGCTTGAGGACAATGGCTTCGGTGGTGTAAATCTTTGGTGCGGTCATGTGAAGCTAAAGCGCCCTCCGACCCTCCAGTGCCCGAGCGAGGGTAACTTCATCGGCATATTCCAGGTCGCCACCAACGGGAAGTCCCCGTGCAAGACAAGTGACCCGAAGACCGAAGGGAGAGATCAAGCGCTGCAGATACATGCCGGTGGCCTCACCCTCGAGGCTAGGGTTGGTGGCCAGGATCACCTCCGCAACCGAGCCGTCCCTGAGGCGCGCCAGCAGCTCGCCAATCTTCAGCTCATCAGGGCCGATTCCTTCAATGGGGGAGATCACGCCATGCAGCACGTGATAAAGCCCATTGTACCCTCCGGTGCGTTCCAGGGCAAGAATGTCCAGCGGCTCCTCCACAACGCAGATCATCGTCCGATCCCGCTCGGTGCTCCCACAGATGGCACAAGGATCGGTGTCGGTGAGGTTCTGGCAGAGGGAGCAGAGGACGATCCTCTCCTTTACGGCGACGATGGCCTCGGCGAGGGAGCGAGCCTGGTTCTCAGGCATGCGCAGCAGGTGATAGGTCAGCCGGGCTGCGCTCTTCGGCCCTATGCCGGGCAGCTTGTGGAACTCCTCGATCAAGCGAGAAACAGGTTCAGCCGCAGATCCAAATCCAGAAATCAAAGCTTCTTCCCACCAAAGTAGCGCAAATTACGGTACAATTATACCATTTTCTCCATGCCTCTTACGAGTTTCTTGATCGACCCGATACGGGCAGCTTCATTTACACCCCTTTGATCACCCTCGCTTCATCAGCCGTTCCCGATACCACTCCAGGAAATCTGCGGGTGTACCGATCGGAAATGCAAGCTGTCCCGCCCTGGGATTCCCGACCAGGTGCTTCCTATCCATTATTGAAGCTGTCCCAGGTCGCTACACCTTCAGGTCTCTCAATCTACCGCTTTCACCCGCTCCAGCAGCCAGTCAGTGACAGTCTTCAGGAAGTCGGGCAGGAACTCTGGAGACAAGAGAGGATACTCAGTCACGCCACCGGTCACGGCATCCTGGAACAGATGATTGGCAGTGGGAAAGACTACCACGGTGACATCGTTGTTGCCGGCACGGGCCAGCGCCTCTTCCAGGGCCGACCGGTTCTGCGCCGCATCAACCTGTACATCCAGTTCACCAAAGAGAGCCAGCACCGGAACTACGATCTGCTCCCAGTCCACTCCCGGATCGTGTCGCAGAAAGAACCGGTACCATGGGCACGTTCGGAAAAACTCCACTGTTGGACCTACTTGACGTTCGGCAAACACCTCAAGGTCGCCCAGCGCAGCCCTTTGTCCTTCCGGCAGGGCATGCAATTGTTGCATAACGATCTCAAATAGGAGCGCCTCGAGATCCTGCCACCTCTCTGCCAGCACCAGATCCAGAACGGCTCGCTGCTGTTCCATAGCCTCGGCTGCCTCCTCTTGGCTCGCTCCGCCCGCGCGGGCCATACGCCCAACCTGCTTTATCAGCAGGTCGTAGCCGTCCACCGCAATGCCGGCCATCGAGATAACAAAGGCTGCCTCGGGGCGACGTGCCGCGACCATCGCCGCGATTATGCCTCCCTCGCTGTGGCCCAGGAATCCGATCTGTCCGTGATCGATCTCTTGCCGCTTGAGCAGGTATTGCATCGCCGCTTCCGTGTCAGCGGCAAAATCCGCTGATGTAGCACCAGCGTGATCGCCGGTAGATTCGCCTACCCCACGGTCGTCGTAGCGCAGCACGGCGATGCCGTGACGGCTGAGATGATCAGCAATGACCTTAAAGGGACGATAGCCTGGAATACCGGGAAGCTCGCTATCCCGATTCTGCGGCCCGCTGCCGCTGATCAGGATCACCGCCGGGTGCGGCCCTTCCCCCGAGGGGAGCGTCAGCGTTCCCGCCAGGGTAATCGCCTCGTTGGTGAACCTGATCTCCTTATCTACCGGCTCTGCGGGTTCTACCGGGTCTGCGGGTAGTTGCACCGGACAGCCCGTAACAACCAGGCTCGTGGCTAACAACAATACCAGTGAAATCAACCATGCTTTCTTTTTCACTTTTTCCTCCCATTAGTTTTCGAACAAGGTTTCCTCGTGCTGGTCTCATACCCTCATCTCACCACCCCCCTTCCTCTCCTCTTCTTCCGCGAGACGGTAGATACGCCACCAGATGACAAGCGCAACTAATAGTGCAGCCACAAAGTGAACTTGAAGTAGGGGCATTATTGACCAGTGGGCATCCCTAAACCAAAACAATAGGATGACGCTATTAAGCAGAGTGTGCAAAGCCATTGCTTTTAAGTAGCCCAATCCCCATCCCTTCAAAGCGCTCCTTCCGTTCCTCTTATACACGTAGAGAGTATACAGATGGAGGGTAGGGATGGCCATGTAGCCAATTATCACTGTCAACCGCTCACCTACAAAGGATAATGCCCAGCTCCAAGAAGGGTCTCTGACCAAGAAACCGATAAGGATGGTACTTCCTATGAGCGAGCCCATCCCTATAATAGCGCCCAATTCAAGAACCGAAACCAAAGAGGTAAAGTGGTCCCTTCTCAGTCTTTTGAAGGGCAAAAACCATATTCCTCTCACAAAATCACCAAATATGGAAGGGACAAGCAAAAGCCCAAAAATTACCCACAGTAAAGTCAGGAAAGGCAAGTCCAGAAGAGCGAGGGGTTCTCCCCTGAGGGGAGCCAAGATTTCATCAATGGGTGTTAGGATTTGGCCAAAGATGGCGTATATAATGGGCAGTCTGAAATATGCCTGTCCAGCATACAAGATTGCAGGGAAGATACACCACCTTATATCAGTCTTTCTTTCCAGCAGGAACCGGGTGTAGAAATAAAAGAAGAGCACTGCCCCTGCTACGACGATAGCTACAGCGATCAGCGGTATCATTCCTTTGTTTTCGATTTTCTTATCTGGGAGAAAGGCCCTTTATGCCATGCCCACCTTCCACAAGAGTTGCAACGCTCATACGTGCGCCAACCAAAAAACGTCAGCCTGAACTTTTGAAGCGGTGTTTCGTAAACAGCATTACACTTCAAGCATGTCACCCTCGTAAGGCTTCTCATCGTAATCCTCCTCGTATAATATGTTGTGTGCGCTGGACTTTGCTGCTGAACCCGGATGGCGGACAGCACAAGAAACTTTTCAGGTTCAAAGTTCCACGGTTCAAGGTTAGGCCGATCAAGATTGAACGGTCAGGCAAAGAACCATCAACCTGACAACCTCGGCAGTTACGGTGAGTTCAGGCTTACTGTTACAGCCCCGGTATCTTGAGCCCCCCGGTTAGCGACCCGAGTCTCCTGGATGCAAGGTCCCTGGCTTTCTCCATCGCCTCATTGAGCGCCGCCAGTATCATGTCCTCCAGAAGCTCGACATCCTCGGGGTCGACCACCTCGGGGGAGATCTTTATCGACCGAATCGCCTGCTGACCGGTAACGACCACGG
>JALPXT010000091.1 GCA_023271485.1 Dehalococcoidia bacterium
TATATGATAATGACCACGACGGTAATTTACGAGAAGGAGGTCTTCAATGTCTAGTGAACCAACCACAACATTCCAAGAGGCTTTAGATATCGTTGAGTCGTTGCCTGAATATCAGCAGGAAAGCCTTATTGATATTGTTCAACATAGGCTAATAGAGCATAGACGGGAGTTACTTGCAAAAAGCATCAGAGAGGCAAGAGAAGAATACGCCCGAGGAGAAGTAAAGAAAGGTACTGTAGATGATCTGATGAGAGAGATTTCAGAATGAGAACACTCATTTGGAGTAAAACCTTTGTAAGGGCTTCGAGACGAACTATCAAAAAACATCCAAGCCTTAAGCAAGATATTGAAGAAACCTTGAGGCTTTTGAGGAAATATCCTTTTGCTCCGCAATTGGAAACTCATAAACTCAAAGGGAAATTGTCGGGGTCATGGGCATGTAGCGTTGGATACGACTGGCGAATAGTATTCGATTTTGTGAAGGCCGAAAAGCAACAGGAAGATGGTATTTTCTTGCTTGAGATCGGAACTCACGATGAAGTATATTAAGCCTAACCAATCGCTGTGGAGGTGGCGAGATGAGAACGCGTATTCAAAAATGGGGCAATAGTCTTGCCTTGCGTATTCCTAAATCATTTGCGGCTGAAGTAAAGTTGAAACAAGGATCAGAGGTTGAAGTATCACCGATTGACGGAAAGCTGGTGGTATTTCCTGTTGATATTAGATTCTACTGAAACGTCTCCCTGGAAAATAGGCTTAGTTCGTGGTGCCGAAAGGTGCTGGGCGATTCTTATTTCTGAACTCATCTCCCAACCTCAGAATACTGGGTAGACAACGGGGGCATATATAAGGTATGATTAAAGAGGGTGGAAATATCCGTATAGGTGATCGAAGGAATGCTTGATGAACTCAGGTTTTTGAAGGGAGCAGCGCGGCGGAAGTCAGGGAGCGATAGGAATTAGCAATGGGGAAAGGTATCAACAATCCGATCGCCGAGCGAGTGAGAAAGATTCCCTCTTCGGGAATAAGGAAGTACTTTGACCTGTTGACCTCGCTGGAGGGGGTCATCTCGCTGGGAGTCGGTGAGCCCGATGTAGCGACGCCATGGCATATCTCAGAGGCGGGAATATACGCGGTCGAGAAGGGATATACCATGTATACGTCGAACTATGGAATGATCGAGCTGCGGCAGGAGCTGGCTCGACACCTTCGAAACCGCTACGGACTGGATTACGATCCAAATACCGAACTCTTGATCACCACCGGCTCAAGTGAGGCCCTCGATCTGGCCATGCGGGCTATTCTTAATGACGGCGATGAGGTCATCACCCCCGACCCGAGCTATGTAGCCTACATGCCTTGCACCCTCCTGGCTGGGGGAACAGTCGTCCCGGTGCCAACCTGTATTGAGAATGATTTCAAGGTTGAGGCAGCAGAGATCGAGAAGCGAGTCACCGAGCGGAGCAGGGCCATCGTGCTGGGTTATCCCAATAACCCCACCGGCGCAGTGATGGACAAGTCCGCCCTGACCCCAATAGCCGAAGTTGCCCGGCGCCACGGGCTGATAGTGATATCCGATGAGATTTACGACCGGTTAGTGTATGGTGTGGAGCACACCTGTGTTGCCGCCTTGCCTGATATGCAGGAAAGGACCATTCTGCTCGGCGGTTTTTCCAAGTCCTACGCCATGACCGGATGGCGAATCGGCTACGCAGCAGCCCCGGCGGAGATCATCGAGGCCATGGTGACGATTCATCAATATGCTATGATGTGTGCCCCTGCGATGGGCCAGATGGCCGCCATTGAAGCTCTACGGGATGGTGAGGACGCACTCCAGACAATGTTAACCAACTACGACCGCCGTCGCCGGATGATAGTAAAAGGGTTGAACGACATCGGCCTTGCCTGTTTCGATCCAAAAGGCGCCTTTTATGCCTTTCCTTCGATAAGGTCAACAGGGCTAACATCAGAGGAATTCGCTGAGAAACTCCTTATGGAGGAGAAGGTGGCAGTGATTCCGGGGTCGGCTTTTGGGGCCTGTGGGGAGGGGTATGTGCGCTGCTGTTATGCGGTAGCTTCGCCGGACATCGAGAAAGCACTGGAGCGGATGAGGCGATTCGTGGGGAGGCACCAGGCATAAGGGCCACGGCTACAATCACATCCGGTGACAGGGGAGTGGACTTGTCCGAGGAAAAGACCCGCCAGGAGCGGCGTGAGGAACGGCAGCGGAAACGGCGTCAGAGGATGGCTCAGCACGGCAAGGGCCTTGCCAGGATCTACCGGGATGCTATCCTTAAGCGAAGGCGCCGGGATCACTGAGACCAGGTGGTATCCCCAGCCCCGATTCTCTAAAGGCATCATTCGCAAGTGAAGGAGGAGAAAATGGCCAAGATATATCTCATCGATGTGACAAATCGTGATGGGGTCCAAACGGCGAGATTGGGCCTATCGAAGCTGGCCAAGACCATGATAAACATGTATCTGAACGATATGAGAGTTTATCAGTCCGAATTCGGCTTCCCTACGACGAGGCATGAGTCTCGTTACCTTCGAGCGAACCTGAAACTGGCGGAAATGGGTGTCCTGCAGCCCATTCGCCTGTCAGGGTGGATACGTGCAACCGCTGAGGATGTGGAGAGGACCTATCAACTGGTACCAGGAATCAAGGACCTCAACATTTCTATCTCTACGTCAGACCAGATGATTAATGGCAAGTTCCATGGGCGTAAGAGTAAGGAAGACATATTGCGGATGGCTCTGGATGCGCTGGAGTCCGCGAAGTCACACGGTGCTGAAACTATCGGGGTTAATGCCGAGGATGCCTCAAGAACAGATGTAGACTTCCTGGTCCGATTTGCCTCTCTGGCGAAGGAACACGGCGCAGCCCGGTTCAGGTACTGTGATACGCTCGGATATGATAACCCCCGCACCATATACGATGCCTGTAAGAGGCTGGCCCAGGAGGCGATGATTCCTATTGAACTCCATTGTCATGAGGACCTCGGGATGGCGGTCGCCAACTCGGTGGCCGGGGCAATGGGCACTATTGATGGGGGTCAGGACGCTTATATTAACACAACGCTGAACGGAATTGGAGAGAGGGCGGGCAACGCCGACCTCGTTGCGGTCGTGCTGGCCATGAGCAAATCCAAGGGGCTCGCCAAGAAATATAGGTTTGGCACACCAATTCACTTGTCAAAGGCATGGAAGATATGTAAGTATGCCAGCTATGCCTTCGGCGTTCCCATCCCTATTAACCAGCCGGGCGTTGGAGCCAACGCCTTCGCCCATGCCTCCGGCATCCATGCCGATGGCGTACTAAAGGACCCGCAGAACTACGAGCTATACAGCTTCCGGGAGCTGGGCAGGGGAGAGCCGGAGTTGGTCGAGACCGGTAGGGAAATTTGCTCCGGTGAGTATAGCGGGATATCCGGTTTCCGTCATGTGATGGGAAAGATGGAGATAGACTTCACCCATGGGGATGATTTTGAGAGGATTCTGGAACTGGTAAGATATGCCAACGTGGCCGCCCAAAAACCCCTTGTCACCGATGAGCTTCGCTTCATCGCCAGGTATCCGGATATTGCCAGAGAGCTGCTGACGTTAACACCACTGGTGAACCCGGTTGAGGGATAGGAATGTGATTCTGCCTCGAACGGCTAGACGTCGAAGTTCTTATGTTTCTGCATATATGGGATGAGCCCCCCTTCCTGGAGGATATCCAGCATGATCCGGGGCATTCTGCTTGAGTGAAGCTCGACTTTGTTTGTCAGGTCTTTGATTGTCCCTGTCTCCAAGCATACCTCAAGCTCGTCGCCGTCATCGATCCCATCGGTGTCACATAGAAGCACCGGAAGCCCGATATTGATGGCGTTGCGATAGAAGATGCGGGCTGTCGACCTGGCGATGACCGCGCTTACCCCCGCCATCTTGATGACCAGAGGAGCGTGTTCCCTGCTCGAACCAAGCCCGAAGTTCTTCCCCGCCACCAGAAAGTCGCCCTTTCTCACTCGCTGCGCAAAGGTGGGGTCAGCATCCTCGAGCACATGCTTTGCCAGTTCAGGCAAATTGCTGCGCAGGTGGAGTAATTTCCCCGGCACGATATGGTCGGTGGAGATGTTATCTCCGAATTTGAATGCTCTGCCCCTCAACATCTAGAGTATCTCCCTCGGATCGGTGATCTCACCGCGTATGGCCGTAGCCGCTGCCGTTGCCGGGCTCCCCAGATAGATGAAGGCGTAGGGATTTCCCATACGCCCCTTGAAGTTGCGGTTAGCCGTGGAGAAACAGGTCTCTCCATCCCCCAACACTCCCTGATGCGTCCCCAGGCAGGCGCCACAGCCCGGGGGGAGGATGGATGCCCCGGCTTCGATCAATGTCGCAATATACCCCTCAGCCACCGCTGATAAGAGAACTTCCCTGGAGGCCGGGGCGACAATGAGGCGGACACGGGGATGGCGACTTCTACCTTGCATGATGCCAGCGGCAATTCGCAGGTCATCCAGACGCCCGTTGGTACAGGTACCGATAAAAACCTGATCTATGG
>JALPXT010000092.1 GCA_023271485.1 Dehalococcoidia bacterium
CAGCCTTTTATCACCGCTTTTCTGGCTACTTCTATTGCTGGAATAGGAGATAAAACTCAGTTGGTAACCTTAACCATGTCCAGCCGTGGTTCTCCTCGCCAGGTTTTCCTGGGAGCAATGTTGGCTTTAGCCCTGGTTACGGGTCTGGGAGTAGCCTTGGGCGAGCTGGTAGCTGACCTTTTCCCTGGCGATCTCGTAGCCTTAGGCAGCGGTCTTTTTTTCCTGTTTATGGGTATCCATACTTATTTTAGGGAGTATTCTGCAAGAAGCATCAACTCCAAAGGGAACTCACCTTTTGGGCAAACCTTTGGGTTGGTCTTTTTAGCAGAGATGGGAGATAAAACCCAGTTAACAGCTATGGCACTGACAGCAACATTTAGCAGCCCTCTGCTGGTTTTTAGCGGTGCCATGCTGGGACAGGCTCTCAACCACGGTATAGCCACCTTCTTAGGTGCCCGCTATCTCTCGCTCCTGCCGGATAGATTCTTGAAAATAGCTACTCTTCTCCTCTTTGTCTTTTTCGGCTTACTCATGATTTATGGTGGGTTGCAAGAAATGTAAGAAGAGGGGCATGGAATGTTGCCGGTGTCTTGAAAAGACTGGGCTTGACAAAGGCAAATCCTTGGTTTATAATATGATCGCAGGTGAAGTTCGTTAGCGATAAGAGCTATGAAGGAATCTTGCCCTCTCGAAACCAGGCGCAGGCTGAATACTGCCGGGATGAGGGTTACCAATCAGCGCTCCCTGATCATGGAGATTATTCGTCAGGGAGAGGGTCACCTCGACGCTGACGAAATCTACCGCCGGGCCAGGGAGAAGAGATCTCGTCTGAGTTTCTCCACCGTCTACCGCGCCCTGCAGACATTTAAGAAATTGGGTCTGATCGAGGAGCTTCATTTCGATGAGGGGCATCATCACTATGAGGTGAAGACATCCGGTGAGCATCACCACCTGGTATGTCTCGGTTGTGGCAAGGTTATTGAATTTCACCAGCGCTTGTCTCGTTACATCAAGAGGAATGTTGCTGAGGCCAAAGACTTTGACATTACTGAGACGGAGGTCCGCGTAAGCGGCTATTGCGCCGAGTGCCAGCAGGAGCGCCTGTCTGCCGGCCAGGAAGGCAAGTAGTGTAGTTTTTTTGCCCTGCTTATTGCAAACAATTCGCATATTTAATGCGTCCAGAAATGGGAGCGTATTGCTTCAGGTGCCGGTTGAAGCAGGTGATGCAGAATCCCCAGCACATGAGCCTTAAGAATGGGAGGCCAGTGATGCAGGGCATTTCCCAGTATCTGGCTGCAGCATGTTCAGAACGGGAAAGAGCAAATTGAGTGGAAAAGATAGGTACTCAATGATCGTGACTCAGCGAGTTAAAGAAAGTTGATAGGGGGTAGGTTCAAACCCAAAAGCGAAAGGAGAAATGAAAATGAGGTAGCGAAACGAGAAATGGAAATGAGGTTCACCAAGATACGTAAAGGAGGAAGTCTGATGGAAAACAGAATAGCAAAAACAGTCCCCATGGCAAAGATACGTAAAGGAGGAAATCCGATGAAAAACAGAATAGCGAAAACAGTCCCCATGGCACTGGCGCTGATTTTGGTGTTGACAGTGCTTATATTAGCAAGTGGCGCAGGAATAGCAGGTGCTTGCGGCGATGAAGGTGAACATATTGAACATATCGCCGCAGATTTGTGCTCAATCAACTCTTCCGTAAAGCTTCTCACATACGCAGCCATAGCACTGGTTGTGGTACAACTGGTCGGAGTGATAGCTTTATTTAGAAAAAAATAAGGAGAGCTATTCCTCCTCCGCGCCCTGCAGGCATTCAGAGAATCAGGTCTGCAAGAGGAATGTTGCTGAGGCCAAAGACTTTGATATTACTGAGACCGATGTCCGCCTGAGCGACGATTGCGCTGAGTGCCGGCAAGGGCGGAAATGATTCTTGCCCTGCTTATTGCAAACGGGGCCCATATGTAATGCGGCTGCGAATGGGATCGTACTACCCGGGGAGCAGATGGCCTCGCTTTGTCCCCGGTGCATTTAGAGTATGACACCAGCGCCGAATGCCAGACAATGCGCCCTGGCCGAAGGTTCAAATCTAAAGCGAAAGGAGGGGATAGAAATGCGGTAAGAAAGGTCAGATCAAAAAGCCTCGGTGAACGGCTATGGGAGCAGAAATGGAAATGAGGTTCACCAGGATATGTAAAGGAGGAAACCTAATGAAAAACAGATTAGCGAAAACAATCCCGATGGCACTGGCGCTAATTTTGATGCTGCCGCTGGTCGCTGGCTGCCCACCCCCGGCGCCGGTGCCCACAGTCGGGCATATCCATATGACTGCGGCCGGAGGCTTTCGTGACACAATGGCCACCTTCATTGAAGGGCAGTTTGATGAGCCCGTTGATCTCTATGCTACCGGGTCGGGAGATATCCGTGCTTACATGAGGATAGTTCTTGACAAAGCGATCATTGAACGCGGAACAGTCTTTTCCCATAATCATCGGCAGGTTCACCAACAGTTTGAAGCGGCGCGTCCCTTTATTGCAGAGTTTCCGGATCGTTACCCTGTTCGCGAGGAGTTTGCTGCACTGGCTGATCCTCTCGGAGAGTTGCATCTGGTCTGGGTTGACGCTTTTGTGATCATCTATAATGCTGACCTGATTTCACATGAGAATGTTCCCTCTACCTGGGAGGAGCTGTCTCATTTTGAGCAGCCGATAGGGCTTATTACTAAGGGATGCCTAGGTGCCTGGGGACTAATGGCTTTTTACCATCATCTTGGAGAGGAAAATTTTATCAGGTTAGTTGAAAATGCTGCGGTAGAAGGTAGACGTCGTGATGTATCTTCGGCGGTAAAGGAAGGAACGGTGGCAGTAGGAGTTGCGAGCCTGCTGGATGTCCTGGTAAGAGATGGTAAGGTAGGAGTGATTTGGCCTGAAGATGGAGCGGTTGCCAGGCCGGCTTTTCTGGTTATTCCTGATGACCCTACCGAGTATCATTTGCGCTTGGCGGATATAATTATGAGTCGGGAGGCAGCCGAGCTTTTCGCGCAAGAGTTCAATATGGCATCAGCCCTTCCCGGTGGCCCCGTGCCGGCGATAGTGGAAGAAAACAACTTTCACTTTGTTTTCATTCCTGCAGAAGCCATCATATGTTTGGAACTCGAAGCAAGAGTGGATCAAATTGTAGGAAGATAGATTCAAATAGGTATAACGCTTTCTGAAGGCCACGCAAAAATCCCTGGATTCTTGCGCGGCCCTATAAGAATCACCTTTGAAGGATTCACAATTCTGCAGCAAAAGTGAAGCCGAGGGCGATGATTTCCATTGGAGGTGAAGATTGCCAAGACCGATTGAAGCGAATCTGACCTTAAAGCTGAGGAAAAATTAAACAGCCTCCAATAGCGAAAGGATGGGATAGAAATGCGGTAAGAAAGGTGAGGTCAAAAAGCCTCGGTGAACGGCTACGGGAGCAGAAATGGAAATGAGGTTCACCAGGATATGTAAAGGATGAAACCTGATGAAAAACAGAGTAATGAAAATGCGGATCACCAACATACGGGTAATGTCAAAAGATCTATGAAAAAGTGATGTTGGAGGAAGAAGATGACATTTAGAGGTATTTACTACAGGTAGGTCGTCGCTATCGCCCTTGACAAACACCAGCCAAATGCTGTGGTTAAGTCACCGAGGGCGAAGGGGACGGATATAAAGGCATGGCAAAGCAGCCAACCCTCGTCATCCCATTTTACCATTTGGCTGGATTCGGTTTGTCAAGGGTTCGCTTCGCCGATGCTCAGATTAAGTTTCTACCTACCTCAGGCTCTGCTAAACGGATATAAAGGCTAGGCACACTGTTGCAGTTCAAGTATATGGTCCTGGGCCAGTTCGATTAATTTACCCCAGCGGGCTGGCATATGAGGTAAATCATTTAGCTCAGGGATAATCACCGGCACCTTCTTTTCCAGTGCAGAATGAGGCCTTAAGAAGTTGAAATAGGCGACGAAGAGGTTAATAAAAGCCAAAGATCCTGCTGAAGATTTAAAGCCACAGGTTGTCCTGTAACTGCGTTTAAAGGTCCTGTTGAGTCTTTCAATTATCTCTTTTAAAGGCCTGTGCTCTTCAGAGACAGGGTCATCATTGGTAAGGCCAATAACCTGGTGGATATCAAAATAAATGCCGTGCTGGGCAAAATAATGCTGAGCTAAGAGGTAGATAGGGTTACCATCGACCACAAAAGAAAGGTCATCAGGTAGAGATTTTAGCTTAGCTAAAACATCATCCAGGGCTTTAATAGCAGAAAGGGTATCTCTATTTAGGAGAGAGCCGGTGTCACCGGACACTTAAAAGGGGCCACTTGCGGACGGGTTAAAATGGGCCACCGGTAGGTAACCAAAGGATACTTCATTTGGTCAGTCCTGTCAAGACTTCATCTGCCTTTTGTCAAGCCCCATTAGAAATGTCCTCTGTTTTAACCCATTAGAAGTGTCCTCTGCTAGTATCTGACTAAAACC
>JALPXT010000093.1 GCA_023271485.1 Dehalococcoidia bacterium
GTGAACCTTTTCTGAGGCTATGCCGAGTCGGGTAAGAATTGCTTTTTGCGACTCAAGGTGCACGATGACCTGATCAGCGAGTTGAGCAATTCTGGCGGCGAAATTTTCCTCTACGGCTCCTCTTTCGGAGAATTGAGTTGGCCTTATGCAATGGATGGTTACTACTTTCTTGACGCTTGCATCCAATCGCTGGAGCACTGATGGCAATCTATCATCAATCCTGTATATACTGTATTCGTGTTGAATATGGACTACATCCACGCCTTTTGTGTGCAACATGATGGGCTCTACATAATCCTCACTTCTATCCCAGCAGGGGACTACCTCAAGTTTGTCCTGTTTGATGAAGGAAGCGCCCTGCTCAGCCGCGATCTTGATCTCTGCAGTCGGGTCCACTCCTCGAATGCCATGAATAAGATAATCGGTGTAGGTAGCTATCCCACACTCCCTGGGAAGATGGGTTGATACGTATGCAAGTTTCATTCTTCTTCTCACAACTGAGCAATATTCTCGCTCAGGCATTTAATTCCAGCGAGGGCCTTGTTATGAGGTAATTTTTTTCTCTATTTGTTGGTAAGATATGTCTGGCAGATGTGCTGTTGTTTTCGCATGCTCAATTGTCATGCTGACAAGATTGCCTTTTTCATCAACGTCAATATAGATATTCTCTGATATTTCTCGAGTTTCTTTTACCGGATTCTCTGTAAATTCCACCAAGGCACTATCAGTGTCACTAAAATACTTTATTCTCATAGCTTATACCTCCCTAAAATCCCTATCAAAAAAAGCATTATGCACTGTTTCTCCATCTTCAAGTAATATAACGCGTAAGTATTTTCCTTCCTCTTCAATTCTTGCCCATTTTCTTATTCGCCCATCAGATTGTATTTCAGTTTGAACAGGATTCTTGATAGTGAAATCAATCCATTCTTCTTTTATGTATGCCCTATCAGGTCTTTGTCGTGTATAAAGAAAGTATTGTGTGTACTTCATTTATTCCATTCCGCATATCCGCATAAGGATTGGTTAGGCTTTTATATATGTGTTTGGATGATCAATGGCAAGGTACTGTGTGAACTTCGATATCAACATCTAATTTTTGACGAAGCACTTTAAGAATCGTGGTCAAATTATCCATCGTTGGGTTGCCCTTAGCTGAAAGCATCCTGTGGAGACTTTTATTTGGTTTTGCAACCTCTACAGCCAATTCTTCGAAACCAACAGTAGCATTGACCAGATCTCTGAGAACCAATCTCGCCACCTCAGGTTCTCCATTAAGGAACAGAGAGATAGCTTCATCTAATAGTGCGATAGAAAATTCGGAGTCGCCCTGGGCACGCTCTTTAACCGTTTTTTTGAAATCTCTAGTCATAGCCATGAGTCACCTCTTCTTTTTTCGAGTCTTATATTCCTTGCCACTGAAATCTTGGCCGCAACTTGAGCATCAAGGCTATCAAACCACTTTTCATATGGATTTGAGCCATCTTCTCTAATGTACTCGTGAATCCTCATACAAATCCAATGGTAACTTATATGTTACCACTTGTCAAGCTTCAATCTTTGTTAGTATTCGACACATATCGGCTGCCATCAGCCGCGCGAGGCGCGAGCGTCGGCTGCATGGCGTTGTTATAGGTTGCTGAATGCAGCATGGTATTTCACCCTGCCAGCTTTTCCACTCAGAGCTTCTGGGTCCAGCTCCATTGCCATAAACACCTCCTCTGGCACCTCGAATTCAGAGTCAATACCGAATCGGCAAGAAGGCGAGAAGCCAAAGCGGGGGTAATATTCGGGATGTCCCAGAACAACAACTGCGGTAAAGCCAAGTTGCCTACACTGCTCAAGACCTGCGCGAACTAGTGCCGAGCCGATACCTTTCCGCTGGTGCTCCGGTGCTACCACCAGGGGGGCGAGCCCCATGACTTTCAGGTTAGAATGCCCCGACAGAGAAACCGGCGAAAACATGATGTGACCGACAAGCTCTCCCTTATCGTCAGCGACGAGCGAAACAACCGGCTGTGCTTGTTCTCGTAGAGTGTCCACAAGATTGGCCTCGGATGGCGTTTCAAAGGCTGATAGATTGACGGCATACACGCCATCCCGATCATTTTCTTTCTCAGCTCGAATTAGCATATACCCTCTCGAAACGTATAACGATTGAACTCACCTGCCGCTATGGAGCGCAGCGGAATAGCAGCATGTTGTAGTTGTTCGTTTGAGCTTAGAAGTTCGATACCATAGATTGTTCCATCTGGAGGCATATCTACCACAAATTCATCACTGATACGTATAGTTTCTACTTCAGTGCCTTTCTCATGGAACCTGATATAGGCGATGTTATAACGAGGATCATATGTGAATCTCATAGCGTCACACTCCTTCCCTTAGTTTTACCTGCCCTATGTTCTGCCATTGCCTCTTGTGCAAGTTTGGCGAGTGCATCCTGAGAGCGAGCAAACGCTTTTTCCCAGCGCATCTCGTCCTCAAGCTCTTCAAGTATAAGTGCAGCAATGGCGTCCTGTTCGGAGTCAGGTAATTTCTTTGTCTTCTCTACTGCACGTTCAAGAAGTTTAGTCATCACATCACCCCCCTTAAGTATTTGGTCGCACCCTATTTTATCTTCTAAGGTGCTTTGCGTATGTGAATATTCTTGCGTGCTGTTGGTCTAGCAATGAGTATACCGACCAGTATAACACCATTGACACTCCCGGTTGTCGGTATAAGACACCGGCACACCAGCCAAGCTTCCTTCCGTAACCGACGGCGCTACAATGAGTTGCCCATTCCCCCGCTCTCGAGCCAGGGTGTCATGCGGATCAGCATAGGACTCCGTTCGGTCAGATCCCATCGATCGGGCTCCGCACACCTTTTGGCCCCTGATTCAGCACATTGCTATAGACCTCTAAACCGCCACCGCTTCTGCTTCATACTTTATAGCTTGTCGCTCTTCTAAGTCCTTCCCAGTCTCAAATTCATTCGCTTGGTCAGTGTTCCCAGCGTGGTCAGGAAGTGGTCTTTGACCCCGTTCTTTTGCCCGAATATCTTCCCCTTGCTCAGGGCGATCTTGAATTCCTCCGGCCCATCGAATGCCGGCATCTCCACGTAGGCTTTGCCGATCTCCCGGGGGGCATGGGCATCACTGCCGGCGCTGGCAAGGAATCCATTGGTCTGGGCAAAGGCCAACGCTTCCTCTGAGTACCTTAGAGAGAGCGAGCGGGCATTGAATACCTCTACTATATCTATCTCTGAGTACAATACCTCCCGTTTAGAGGCCTTCAACGGGAATCTGCCGAAGCCATCGAAGGGATGGGGCAAGCATACCAATCCTCCCTGGGCCTTAATTCGATGGACCACCTCTTCAGCGGAGAGACCTGATGGGATCTTCTCGGTAAGAAAGTACCCCATGATCTCCCCGTCTGAGCTCATCACCTCTTCACCGATGATCACCGTAAAGGGGGCCATCTGCTTCATCTTAACTGCTCCCTCAATGGTGTCGTGGTCGGTTATGGCGACACAGTCTATGCCCAACTTCCGGCACCGGTCGATGATGCTTTCGAGGGATGAATTGCAGTCGGGAGAGTAGCAAGTGTGTATGTGTAAATCAGCTTTCATCTCTTGTACTACCGCTTCTATGCTCTTTCCACGTATGTCCCCTTACGAGTGTCAACCCGGATAGCATCGCCCGTGTTAAGGAACATAGGAACCTGCACCGTTATGCCGGTCTCCAGTGTAGCCGGCTTGGTGCCACCAGTGGCCGTATCTCCCTTGAAAGCCGGCCCGGTCTCGGATATCTCAAGTTCAACAGTTATGGGCAGGCCTATGCCGATCGCCTCCCCTTCGTACCTGGAGAGTTGAACTATCATGCCTTCCTTGAGGTAATTCCGGGCATCACCCAGTTGCTTGTCGCTGAGCGGAATCTGGTCGAAGGTAGCCTGGTCCATGAAGTAGTAAAAGTCACCATCATGGTACAGGTATTGGGCGGGGCGTTCCTCGACCTCGACTTGCTTGAGTTGCTCCGTCGATTGAAAGGTGCGCTCGATAGTATGATCGGCTCGAATATCCTTGAGCTTCAGCCTGACCTGGGCTGAGCCCCTTCCGATCTTGATGTGCTGATATTCGATGATGGTGTAGAGGCGTCCGTCCATCTCGATG
>JALPXT010000094.1 GCA_023271485.1 Dehalococcoidia bacterium
AAGCAATCCCAGCGCTAACAGGATCACCCTCTCGGGGCGGGCGAAGAGCCCCACCTCAGACCTCAGCCCCAATCCCTCAGCCCTGGCCTTGACGTAGCTCACCATTATCGATCCCACAATGGTGAAGTAGATAAGCAGAATCTCCAGCGTGGCTCCCTGTGCGAGATAGAAGACTAGCAGTCCCAAGAACACGACCGCCTCGGAGAAACGATCGACCGTGGAGTCCAGCAATGTTCCGAATCGGGTGGACTTGCCACTTATCCGGGCCAGAGCCCCGTCGAGCATGTCGAACCAGCCAGCGAAGAAAACCAGGAACCCACCCAGAAAAAGGTAGCCGCCGGCCAACACCCCGGCCACAAGGGCATTTAGAAGGAAACCTGTGATAGTAAGTGCGTTGGGAGAAATCCCGGTCCGGGCAAGACAACGAGCTATGGGAGCACTGAGAAACCGGCCGAAAGTAGGGCGCAGTTTGGAGATCATCAGCCAGTCATCCTCAACCCATGCTTAACGACGGCGTCGCTCCAGAAGATCTTCGTAGTACGCCATCACCCTACCAGCAACCTTGTCCCAGCTATATCCCTCGGCCTTTAGCTTGCCATGGGCACCAAGCCGCTCGCGCAAGGCCTTGTCTTTGACGAGCAAATCGAGGGCGCCGGCGAGCGTTTTGATGTCCTTTGGATTCACCAGTAGGCCGTCGACATCTCGACTTATCACGCCGGCATATCCGCCGATATTCGAAGCCACGATGGGCTTGGAAGCGGCCATTGCTTCGAGCAGTACAATGCCAAAGCTTTCACTGCCGGTGGCCGGCGCGCAGAATATGTCGGCGGTGTAATAGTAACGAGGCAAATCTTCGGCGGAAACATAGCCAACAAATACCACATCCTTGAGATTGTGTCTCGTTACCAGTAGTTCGTATTTCCAGCGCGACCATCCCGGAGGCCCAACCACAACGAGTCGTGTGTTGGGATTTTCCCTCTTGACATATCGGTAAGCGTCGAGAAGGTACCCAAATCCTTTGCGCTTCTCCAACCGTCCCACGAACAGAATGTTTACCTTACCGTCCTGGAATTCCTCGATGGGTTTCGCCGGAGTGGCAAAGCGTTCCAATTCGATCCCATTGGGAATTATGGTATAGTCCCCGGGGAAATAACGACTGATAAAGTCCAGCGCTTGTTGAGAAACGGCGATTCTGCCATCAAGTTTCGGCACCCATTGGTTGAATACTGGCCGCCAGAGCCAATACCCCCAGCTCCTTGGCCGGGAAGCGTGGAAGGTGCCTATATTCACCGAAGAGGAATAGCGCAAACAGGCGGTGGTCAGCGGGGGAAACAATGGCTCGTGAAGGTGAACGATATCGAATTTCTCCAGCTCTAAAGTCTCACAGATACGATCCGAGAAAAGTAAGTGGGGCGAGACCGGAGATCGAACGATGGAGCCACTTGCGTGAATAGGGACGGGCCGGCCAATGAAGATGATGTTACCGTTCTTAGGAGGTTCTTTGGGTCGGGAGCAAGGGAGAATATACTTCACCTCGTGTCCCATGCCAGTAAGATGCTCCCCCAGGGCAAAGATATGCTGGTTAACCCCACCCGGATGCATATAGTCGTAGGGAGAAACCTGAACGATCTTCATCGAGCCTGCCCCTGTTTTTCTGGGTGCTTAAGAGTTGTTTGCTGTCCCTTTGCGCCGTTTACCAGAGGGAATCTCATCGTTTTCAGGAACAGGCTTATCGGGAGATTGTCCCTCGCCGGCGATGAATTCCTCGGTCATGATTCGGGCCTGATCGTCGGTATATTGTGTGGGAGGGGATTTCATGAAATAGGCCGATGGGCCTATCAGCGTGCCGTTGATGCCCCGGTCGAGGGCCAGCTTGCAGCATCTGATGGCATCGATCACTACGCCGGCGGAGTTGGGGCTGTCCCAAACCTCAAGCTTGGCTTCCAGGTTCAAGGGGACGTCGCCGAAGGTGCGCCCTTCCATCCGGATGTAGCACCACTTGCGGTCATCGAGCCAGGGTATATGGTCGCTGGGGCCGATATGTATGTTGCCGGCACCGATGTCGTAATCCAGTTGCGACGTGACTGAATTGGTCTTGGATATCTTCTTCGACTGCAGACGCTCCCGTTCCAACATATTGAGGAAGTCGGTATTGCCTCCGAAATTCAACTGGTAGGACCTTTCCAGTTTAACACCTCGATCCCGGAAGAGCCTGGTCAGTACCCGGTGGGTGATGGTAGCCCCTACCTGTGATTTGATGTCGTCGCCGATGACCGGCAGTCCCTTCTCCGTAAACCTCGCCTGCCAGTACTTCTCCCGGGCGATGAACACCGGCACGCAATTGATAAAAGCACAGCCGGCGACGAGAATCTGTTCTACATACCATTTGGTTGCCTCTTCGGCCCCCACAGGAAGATAACTGATGACCACATCGGTCTCTCTTTCCCTCAGGATGCGTACGATATCGGCTGTTGATCCAGGAGCTTTGGTGATGATCTCCGAGAGATACTTTCCCAGTCCGTCATGGGTCATGCCTCGCTCCACCACCACTCCCGAAAGGGGAACATCGCAGAACTTGAAGGTGTTGTTGGGCTGGGTGAAGATGGCCTCTGCTACGTCCTTCCCTACCTTATTCTTATCGATGTCAAAGGCTGCAACCAAGTTGATATCGCTGATATGATAACCCCCCAGATTTACGTGCATAAGTCCGGGCACAAAATCATTCTCATCGGTGTCGCGGTAGTAATGTACTCCCTGAACCAGTGAAGAGGCGCAGTTGCCTAACCCGATTATGGCCACGTTGATCTTGCCCATATGTTTCCATCTCCTTCCCGAGCAAGCCTGGAACATGAGCTTGCCTCAAGCAACAACTTGTGTTATTCTTCAGGTGTGATTTGCGATTTTCACACCCACTCGTCTCTGAGCGATGGTGACCTCTCACCGCTGGAACTCATTCATCGGGCGGTCAAGAATGGCTATCGCGCAATTGCCATCACCGACCACGTAGGTATTGGCCAGTTGGAGAGATTCATCGCTGAGACCACCAAGGACTGTGTGCTGGCCGAGAAATACTGGGATATCGTCGCTATCCCGGGCGTGGAACTCACTCACCTACCGGCCTCGGCCATATCAGATGCGGCAAAATATGCCAGAGAAATGGGAGTTCGAATAGTAGTGGTTCACGGTGAAACCATCGTCGAACCGGTAGAACAGGGTACCAACAAGGCGGCGGTGCAATCACCCTACGTTGACATACTTGCCCATCCAGGGCTGATAACCATCGAGGAAGCTATCCTTGCGAAAAGAAACGGGATTTTCCTCGAAATCTCTGCCCGCAAGGGACACTCCCTCACCAACGGGCACATAGCCAGCATAGCCCGAGCAACCGGGGCAAGACTCCTCCTTGGCTCCGATGCGCACACCTCGGAAGACCTGCTTTCCACCGGCCTGGCAATCGCTATCCTGCAAGGTGCCGGCCTGGTTGAAGGCGAAATTGACGAAGCACTCCAGACTAACCCTGCTACCTTGCTGGCCAAATCAGGCAAATTCTAACTCTTGCCGATTCTAAAGACCTTGGTACTGCAGATGGGGCAAACACCCTGAGTGGCCGGCTTCCCATTCTTCATGGTCACCTTTTTCGGATCCTTGATCTCTCTCTTCGCCCTGCACTTGAAGCAATATGCCTCCATTGTTTCGAAACCTCCTTTCGAGAAATTGCTTGTACTAGATTATACCTTTAAAGGGCAAATGTCAAGCCCTCTTGTCCTTGGGCAGAAGAGCTGGCGCATCTTGTTAATGCCTATTAGCCCCCGGCGCCGGGAGAGCTGCCGCGAGCGGCCATGAGCTTCCTCACCAAACTTGACTTGCGGTGTGCCGCACTGTTGGGATGAATAACCCCTTTGCGCGCTGTCCTATCAAGAATGCTTATGGCCTGTCTTACCGCCTCTTCGGCCGGACCAAAGTCACCGGCCTGGATGGTCTTCTCAGCTCTAGCGACATAGGTTTTGGACTGACTCCGCATCGACCTGTTCCGACGACCTCTTTCTAAGGAGATCCGTACTCTCTTTCTCGCTGATCTAGTGTGTGCCAAATCTCTCGCCTCCTAGCTTCTTACCTATGTT
>JALPXT010000095.1 GCA_023271485.1 Dehalococcoidia bacterium
AAAGATGAAATTAGGAACGCTTGGGACAAACACTTCCGAAATCGAAGTGGCTAATATTGACAGCCACGGCCCAGCGAGACCCCGTTGACATACCATTGAATCTATGTACTTCGAGGTTATCGCCAAGATTAAGGACGTTGAAACGATCGCGGTAGAAGGCCGAATTCGAGACATCATGCGCCTTCGCAAGCAGTTTACCAGACCCTCCCTCAGAAAGCGCAAGAAGCATTGTTAGTCGCAAGTTGAGAGCCGCGACTTACGTTGGGGATAACTGCTCAGGCAATAAGAATGGAGCCACTGCAATTGTTCGACCAGGCTTTTCCTGCCCCTGAGGAAAAACGACCTCCTGGAGAATCTTCTCAGGAATGCTGAGAAATTGCAGCCTTCTCAGCAGAAATGAGGCAGACTGCGAAAATGGGGGGATTATGGGCATTACGTATATTGAAGGTCAGGTGAAAGGGCCATCAGGTAAACAGGAAAGCGTAGAGTTTCTCATAGATAGTGGAGCAACCTACTCACTTCTGCCTAAAACCGTGTGGGAAACGATTGGATTGAGGCCTAAACGAAAGCAGTCCTTTAGACTTGCTGATGGTACAGGAGTTGAGAGGACAGTCTCGGAAGCCTTTGTTATCCTTCCCCAGGGCGAAGCCCATACACCGGTGATTCTAGGAGAAGAAGGCGAGGAAGCGTTATTGGGCGTGGTAACCTTAGAGAATCTAGGTCTTGTATTCAATCCTTTTGATAGAACGCTCCACCCTATGCGCATGTTGTTATGTTGAATAGATTGAGCTTTTTGCATGCTGAATCTCTTCATGTTTCCCCCTCTGTCGCTGGCCAGGGGGGTCAGGCCTGAAATCCAGCACCCTCACCTCCGTCTCGAGGGGGAGAGCCGATTTATTAATGGTCAGCCTGGGCAGGGGCGAGACCTCTTTGAGCCCCATCTCCTTTAAGAACTTATCCAGCGAATCCAGTTGCGCCGTGCCGGCACTGGTTTTGTAGTGCATCGGGATGACTATCCTGGGCTGGACAAGATTTATTACCTCAGCGGCCGCGGAGGCATCGATAGTTGAGCTTCCCCCTACCGGCACCAGTAGTATATCGGTGTCGCTTATCTCCTCGGTCAGGGATGCTGAGAGCACATGTCCCAGGTCTCCCAGGTGGCAGACCTTAATGTCATCTATCGCCATCAGGTAGATGGTGTTCTTCCCCATCTTGAGCCCCTTTTCGCGATCGTGAAAGGTCCGGATGCCATAGGTAAATACCCCGGCGATCTCGTATTCCCCGGGGCCGCGAAGCACCTTAGGATTGCCTTCGATGCCACAAGCATTGCTATGTCGGGGGTGATCGTGGCTTATGGTGACAATGTCGGCGGTGATCTTGCCCAGGTGATACCCCGAGGTCTTGTCAAAGGGGTCGGTCACCACGGTGGCTGATTTACCCTTCAATCGAAAGCAGGAATGGCCCAGCCAGGTTATATCCATACTCACCTATATTATCGCATTTGGTTGCCGCTGATGCAAGTAGGGGGAGACTTTTTCCCTGTCACCACCGATAGACCCCCAGTCCTGTTAGAATCACCAGCAGGGCAAGGATGATGTAGTCTGAGGGGGTCATACGGAGCTCTCTCATATACGTTCGGGGTCCTCTGTGGTAGCCTCGTCCCTCCATCCCCATCGCCACCTCCTCTGCCCGGAGGATGGAGTTCCTGATTAGCGGTATCACCAGTGAGCTGACCCTCTTCATCCTTGCCAATAGGTTACCGGCCTTGAAATCGGCGCCCCGGGCCATCTGCGCCTCTTTGATCTGATCGAGTTCTTGCAGGAGGGTTGGCACAAATCTGAGCACAATCGATACCATCACCGCCACATCGTGTGAGGGAATGCCCAGAGGCCTTAATGGCCTTAAACACCTCTCAAGTCCGCTTATGAGCTCCGATGGCAGGGTGGTCATGGTGAGAATCGCAGCACTCAAGATCAAGAACACAAACCGCCAGGTGAGGAGGACCCCTCGATATAATCCTTCATAGGTGGCCAGTGGAAGCGGGCTGGGTGCGCCAGGAGTAAAGAAGAGATGCACCAGAAATATCAGGGCAAAGAAGATCACCAGCGGCCTAACCGCTCTCAGCAGGTGAGCTAGAGATAGGCGAGCGATGAAGGTTATGCCAGCAAGGAGAATGGTGACCGCTACTACGATAAAGGCATCTGCCCTGAGAACCGTTATGCTCACCAGCATAACCGCCGCTATCTTGACCCGCGGGTCGAGGCGATGAACAAGTGAGCTGCCGGGGATGTACTGGCCGAGCTTATACCCCACTGAAAACCTCCCCAGGTGTCCCACTGAGGACTATTCTGCCATCTTCCATAACTATGATGCGATCGGCACCGGTGATCTCATCCATATTGTGCGTGACGTGAATCATGGCTATCCCCTGCTTATTCAGCCCCCTCAGAAGGGTGAGCACCATTTCTCGCCCGGCTGGATCGAGGGAGGAAGTAGGCTCGTCAAGGGCGATATACCTGGGGTTCATCGCCAGGATATCGGCCAGGGTTACCAGTCGCTTCTCTCCTCCGGAAAGGGTGTGAGGGTGACGCTGGGCGTAGCTTCCCATCCCTACCGCCTCGAGCGCCTCGGTGACCCTCCGCCTTATCTCCCCGGGAGGTAAACGCAGATTTTCCGGACCGAAGGCCACGTCCTCTTCCACGGTCATGCCTACGATTTGATTATCCGGATTCTGGAATACCATCCCCACCCGCCGGCGTATCTCTCCGGCAAGGCTGGTATCCCTGGTGTTCATCCCATCTACCCACACATTGCCCTCAGTAGGGATCAGCAGCGCATTAAGGTGTTTTATCAGGGTGGTTTTCCCACAACCTATCGGCCCGATAATCGCCACATACTCACCCTCTTTTATCTCCAGGTTAATGCCTCTCAGCACCGGGACATCATCCCCGTCATACCGGTGAACCAGATTCTCTACTTTGATCATTAGAGTTTTATCATTCCCCTGAGCTTGCTCGTGATAAACGTGGCGGCGATCATCTTGATGGCATCTCCGATCAGGAAGGGGACAACCCCAACCGCGATGGCTCTCGTCATGGGAAGATCGGCGACTACCGAGAGATGAAGCACTCCCAGTATGTATATCAATATGAGCCCGGCTACGCATGACATGGCAATCCAGAGGAACCCCGGCTTCTTTCTCATTTCAACCAATCTCCCCGTCAGATAGCCTCCTCCGGCGATGAATCCGATTAAATAGCCGCCGGTGGGACCCAAGAGAACACCCAGCCCGCCGGCACCGCCGTGAAAAACGGGCAGGCCGATCACCCCAACAAGGACGTAGATGAACTGGCTCAATGCCCCCAGTCGGCTCCCCAACAGCGCGCCCGATAGATGCACAAACAGCGTCTGCATGGTTATCGGCGCCAGCCCGATGGGAATCATAATAAACGCCCCTACCGCGGTCAATGCCGCAAACATAGCGCTGAATACCATCCCTCGCACCGACATTCCGCTGCCGCTGGTGTTTGGATTCCCCATTTTCAATCTCCCTCCTGGTCTAGTCTAGAGTCTGGAGTCTAGAGTCTGGAGTCTGGAGTCTTTACTCTCGACTCTTGACTCCTAAAATATCGCCGGCGATGACCCTTTCGAGAGCACCGTTTGCCTTTCGCAGGATTAGCGCTCCGTCTTCGTCTATATCTATCGCCTCACCCTCCACCTGCTCCCTTTCACCGCGAACGCTCACCCACGATCCGATGGTGTTGCTGAGTGCCTTCCATCTCTCCCGGATGGTTTCAAATCCGGATACCTGGAAAACCTGGTAGAGTGATTCGAGCTGCGCCAGAATATCCTGGACCAACTGCACACGGGATACCTCTTTCCCGCATTCTGCTTTCAGGGAGGTGGCTATCCCTCTGATTTCATCGGGGAAACTTTCGGTGTTTACATTTATGCCTATCCCGATGACGATGTAGTTTATGCGATCCGTCTCGGCGCTCATCTCGATAATCTTGAGACCGGCCGTCAAGCCCTCGGAG
>JALPXT010000096.1 GCA_023271485.1 Dehalococcoidia bacterium
TAAAGGAGCCATGGAGGATTACCCCACAACACTTTTGGAATTCGAGGACAGGTTTTCTTCGGAAGAAGCGAACTTCAAACCACCGTGGGAAGCTCTTCTTTCGGCTCCTCCAGAATGCGGTGGCAATAGACCCCATAACATTCCGGCAACTGGCTAGAAACGTCAGGGGACAAAAACCAAGAAACTACAACATATAGTAGCAACCTTAACGAAGTGAATACCCCCATTATATAATTCACTATTATGTGCCTCCTATTCAGCAATTCTTTAACCGTCGATTTACTTGTCTCTGTATTCTCTTTCTATCGACGCTTGCACTAAATTAATTCTTTTCAGGTTTATTTCCACCAACGTTTTGCGGATAAAAGAAGTTGCCAAAGGTAATTTGGGGAAATCTTTGATTTCCCTTTTATCCGCTGTTGTGCGAGTGCGATAGCACCAAGTGAGCAATAGCGAACAAGAGTTGCGAAGGGCGGGCTTCTTTCCCATTGTTATAACACTTATTTTTGATTTAATATCATGATTCCCTTTTTGGTATTCCCGCATATCTTGGCACTCTGTTCATATATTCTTCAAAAGAATTGCCATACTTCCTCAGTAAGAAAGATTCCTCTTGCAAAACCCACCAATGGATAGAACCAATCCATAGAATAGACAAAATCATAAAAATTATGTTTGCCAATGAAATAGACCATCCCATCAGGTTCAAACCCAAAGCAAACAAAATCCCGCCGACATACATTGGGTTTCTTGAGTAGCGATAAATGCCTGTTGTGTTTAATCCACCTGTAAATTGTGCAAATGAATACATAGGAATCACATTTAAGGCAATTCCAGAAATAAATATCGGTAGTCCTATCCAGAATAATATCACAATGTTGATAGGTACAAAGACAGACCCGATAAGAAGTGCCATAAACGGTAAGTAACCTAACAGAAACATTCGTTTCTTACCTTGAAGTGCGTAAATTTCAGGGTCTTCAATAGGTTTCCCTCGTTTTTTATCAGCCCATACCATCGATGCCCAAATTATTCCATATCCAAGGACAAAGAAAAGCCACAGATTAAAAAACCCCACTCCGATATTCATGTTTATTATCATTACCTCCATAATACATTTGCTATATTTATAAATTCAAGCCCGCCCGAAGCAATTTCGCACAGCGTTTTGCGTGTTTGCGAAGTGCCAAAGGCATTTGGGTGAGCGTAGCGAACCGCAAACACGCTGTTAGCTGCCGTGCGTCAATTATGCTATTTCCGCCTCATCCGTTAGCCGTTTCCACAATGATTCAACATCTAATTTCTTTGCCCAATGTTCCAGATAATCTATGTCTAATTTCCCATACTGTACCTCATAAACTCGTAGGGCATCGGTAAATTGTTTTTCACTTCCACCAGAAAGTTTCGCCCATCTCAATTTAGCTAAGATTGTATCCTCTGAACTCGAAACTTGCATTTTTAGCCCCATAAATTCTTCACTATACCTACGTGAAAAACGTGACTGGTCAAACGGTTCGTCGGTCAATATCCAAAAGTCAGCTTTATCTCCTTCTTTTAAGTCAATTAGATTGAACATACTTCGCCTGTTAATCGCATCAAGAATGCTGTCTTTATCTAAATAAAAATCAGCTGGCGCAAAAGCTTCGACTAATTCATGAACCTTCGAGCCTTGAATAGCAACGACCATATCTATATCATGGGTAGACCTCGGTTCACCTTGTAAGCTTGAAACGACAGAACCTGTTATCATATATTGGATTCCAGCTTGATCGAGGGCTTGAATAACCTTCTTTAATAATTCCTGTTGTGACATTTATCGAGACGCTCCAAAAGTATTTTCTTGAACTCTTCATCGGAAAGATTCGGAAACCTCTTATGTAATCCATGAATGAAAAGGTGATTGGCAAATTCAGACAACTCAAATGCTTTAAGCAACCTTTTCTCAGGCGACATTTCACGAAGCACTTGAACATATATCCTATGGTTTGGACGGTCTTTAATGTCCATGATTCCCTCGCAACCTTTGGCTTATCTACCTAAGCATGGCAGCTAACGTTTTGCGTGTTTGCGAAGTTGCCGAAGGTAATTTAGCGAAACGTCGCAAACACGCTGTTATCTGCTGTTGTGGGCTCGAAACTTCTCCCCCAAATCATCTCTTTACTTTTCGCTCCCAGCCTCTAAAACCTCATTGCAAACCCGCTCTGATAGATGAAAGCCTGTACTACGCAACTGATCTAAGCAAACTTTGAGTGATGGGATTCTTCCCTGCTGTTTGGCTTTGATAAGGACACAAGTAACCCGGTTTTTCTGATGTTATAGAGCCCAGCAATCCTTCGGGCATCGCTTTCATCAAGGAGAATTAAACCTGCCCCAATTTCCATAGCCAAAGCAATCGCTTCCGCTTCACCTTTGTCAAGGAGAGCCATGAGGGTAGTGAGTAATGGAGAAGACGGTATATCCTGAACTTTAATCCAGCTTGCTGCGGCGATAGCTTTAGCATCTGGCTCATCCCCGCCTTCTTCCACGGCCTCCTGCCAAACCGCTCTTGGAATCAATATTTGATTGAACTGTTCAGCAAGTAAATCCAACAAGCCTATCTTCCCAAGGTGAATAAGAGGCGAGCTGTTACTCACCACTTTGAGCATAAGCCACATCCTCGGATAAGTCTTCGCTTGTATAATGCCGTTTAATGCCACGAGAAGCTAACTCATTCAAGAATTCTCGCTTAGTCAGTCCAGCCATCTGACGAGCTTTGCCCATTGACAGGGCCCATCGAGCATACAACGCGAAAGCCAATTCCTTCGTAAGCTCTTTTTTCACTTCAGGCAATGGGATCTTCATCGATGCTATTATTTCATCTCTGATTTCAAGTTGAACCGACATAATCCTCGCCTCCCTTTGAGTAATGTTCTTTAGCCTATGCACCTTTTTCAAAGCCCATAATTGCAGATAACGGTTTGCGTGTTTGCGAAGTCCCGAGCGGAGCGATGGGTTTGAGTAGGCGCAGCGAACCGCATACCCGCTGTTGCGCGACGTTTTTCCGTAATTTCCATATATTGTATTTTTATTCCCTACTATTTCTTATAATCATTCAATACAGTTAAACCATTCTCAAGCGTTGTATTGAATAAATCAGAATTATCGAGATTTGCAGAGTGCCCTGTGTCTTCTAAATCAACTAACTTAAATTTATCTCTTGATCTAAAAGCCTCAATTGTACTTTCGATTTCTTTATTGATTTCCTTGTCCTTATCGCCTCTAATAATCATTGCAGGTACTTGTGATTTTTTAATAACCTCTAAATAGTCAAAGCTCCCTAAATGTGGTACCAGATTAAGTACTGTCGACTTTTGGGCCCCGGACATCATTTCTCTAATCTTACTTTTAGATTTTCCACTAATTCCTGCTGAGCCAGAAAGCTTCCCAATTGTCTTCATACTCATCAATTTATAAGTGAACTTGATGAGCCCAATCGTGAAACCAGATTTGTTCAATTTGCCGGTAGTTCCAAAAGATGTAAATGATCCTAATCTATTTGGACAGGATTTAATCAATTCATATCCAACATTGCCGCCCATAGAGTTTCCGACGAAATGTACTCTGTCAATCTTCAGATAGTTAAGGAGCATAAGAATGTCATTCCCAAGCTGGGACAATTTGAAATCAACTCCTGTCAACTCCCTGGAAGAAGTGGTATTGCCATGTCCTCTCAAGCTCATAGAAAGCACCTTTCAAGTAAAATAAGTATTCACTAAGTTACGTCAACTCACTATTCATTACTTGTGCAAATTTTTTGATCTTATCTTCGGATAGATTAGAAATATTCTTCTTGGTATCAAGCGGCTCCTTATTTTTATTCTTCTTAGAAACCATTTTAACAACAAGTTTTTCTAGAAAGTTCATTTTGTTAAATGAGAATTCTCCACCAAAATGTTCTTTAGCTACCGCATTATCAAAAAGTTCTTTCGGAAAAGCATTTTTCATTTGAGCTAGTGCCTCTTCTCCTTCACGCATACAGCAAATATACAGTCCT
>JALPXT010000097.1 GCA_023271485.1 Dehalococcoidia bacterium
GACAATATCCAGTGTAGCAAAATGAATACCGGCCAGTCAACGGCTTAACATCCCCTTCTACTGGTCGCAGCAGTTACTAATCCAGTGAAATTGTGCTATAATATCTCAGCGAGGAAAACGATGATTCTTTGGAACTTACCGCTTCTCTTTAGAGACCCGCTGCTTTTCTTTATACTGATACTCACTGTGATTCTCGCTCTGCTGATCGTGCTGACCTTTCATGAGTTCAGCCATGCCTGGGTAGCCGACCGGCTCGGCGATGACACGGCGCGGCGGATGGGACGGCTCTCACTGAATCCTCTGGCTCACCTCGACCGTCTGGGTACCCTGATGATCCTTCTCGTGGGATTTGGATGGGGAAAACCGGTTCCAGTCAATCCTTATCGCCTTCGCCGCGACCCGCGGTCCGGTATGGCTATCGTTGCTGCTGCAGGACCTCTCTCCAATCTCATCATGGCCGGTTTCTTTGCAATGCCATTCCGCTTAGATCTCCTACACTGGTCGCCCTCTATCTCTCCATCGGTTGGAGGCTTATTGACCACTCTCATTGGCTATATTATCCTTCTTAATCTGATCCTGGCCATTTTCAATTCGCTGCCTATACCGCCTCTGGATGGGTTCAAGGTCGCCGTGGGGATTCTACCTCCCAGATGGGCCTACTCGCTAGCCGGAACTGAACGGTATGGCCCGATGATCCTGCTGATGCTTATCGCCCTCAACTTATTTACTGGCTTTCTATGGGATATCATAAGATTTGGGGTCAACCTATTCTCCGTCATTTTATTAGGGCAGGGACTTCTTTGAAGTGGTGGAAAGAATTGCAGTCGTGGGGCTTGGCCTCATTGGAGGTTCCCTCGGCCTGGCCCTCAAGCAGGCAAAAGGGGATGAACTTGAGATAATCGGTTTTGCCAGGCGTCCCGAGACCGCATCTGAAGCCGTGAGGCGAGGTGTGGTAGACGGAACGGAGGCACAACTGGCCCGTGCGGTATCCAGGGCCGATGTAGTGGTCATTGCTACACCGGTGCTGACGATCAAAGATATCCTTCGTGACATCGCCGATTATCTCTCCCCTAATTCGATAGTAACCGATACCGGCAGCACCAAAGTTCAGATTATGAAATGGGCGCGGGAGTATCTGCCCTCGACGGTGAGTTTTATCGGAGGGCATCCCATGACAGGGAAGGAAACCACCGGCCTGGAGGAGGCTGAGCCAGGGCTTTTTCAGGATTGCGTCTATTGTCTCACTCAGGAATCAGATCAGGAAGCCTCAAGAGCAATACAAGAGATCGTGGAATGGGTGGGGGCCCGGCCGCTTTTCATCAGCGCCGAGGAGCATGACGAGCTGGTAGCCGGGATAAGCCATCTCCCCATTCTCCTGTCCTCGGCCCTGGTATCAGTCCTCGCCCGTAGTCCTCTCTGGCCCCAGATGGCGAAGCTTGCCGCCACTGGATACCGTGATTCAACCCGCCTGGCTTCGGGAAGTCCGGAGCTGAACTACGGGATTTGCTCCACCAACCAGAGAGCGATAATCGCCTGGATCGACCGATATATCGAAGAGCTCAACGAGTATCGCCACCTGGTTCTGGAGGGTGAGCAGGAATTGGAGAAATCGTTTTTGAAGACTCGAGAGATGCGCGAGAGGTGGCTTGAAAACGTGGGGCGTCGCTTCAAGAAGAACTTGCCCATGGATAGTCGGGAGTCCCGAGTCAGGAGACGAGGGTGGGAGGGGGACTAATGACCCTTGACTCTAGACTGGCAGACTCTAAAGTGGAACAAAGGGTAACGAGAGTTCGCACGCTCAAGGGTGAGATCATCCCACCGGGCGACAAGTCCATTTCGCACCGGGCGCTAATACTCAACAGCATCGCCCGGGGGAGGGCCGAGATTTCCAATTTTCTGCCCGCGGCTGATTGTCTTTCGACCCTCTCTTGTTTGCGGGCTCTGGGTGTAAAAATTGAGCTTCACGGGAACGAAGTTCTCATCGAGGGCGTAGCCGGTAAGGGCTTCAGCAGGCCAAAAGACGCACTCGATGCCGGTAACAGCGGCACCACCATGCGTCTTCTGGCGGGGCTGCTTGCGGCACAGCCATTTGTCTCTGTGATCACTGGTGATGCCTCGCTTCGATCCCGGCCTATGGATCGCATTATCCAACCCCTGAATCTGATGGGCGCTGATATCCGGGGCGGCGAGCAGAACACCAGAGCTCCCCTCATTATCCGGGGGGGAATGCTGCAGGGCATCCATTACCGGCTCCCGGTGGCCAGCGCACAGGTAAAATCGTCAATCCTCCTGGCCGCCCTTTTTGCCACCGGAGATACGATTATAGAGGAGCCCGCACCCTCACGCGATCACACCGAGCGCATGCTCCAAGCTATGGGGGCGAACGTAAGGACAGAGGGCTCCAATATCATCCTTTCGCCTCCCTCTTGCCTCTCACCTCTTGATACACAAATACCCGGCGATATCAGTTCGGCGGCGTTCTGGTTGGTAGCAGGAGCAATACATAACGACGCCAGGATAAGGATATTGGGCACGGGAACAAATCCTACCAGAAGTGGTATCATCGAGGTATTGCAATCTATGGGCGCAAGGGTCAAAATAGAAAACGAGCGATGGGAGGGAAACGAACCGGTAGCTGATCTCCTGATCGAGTCGAGTTCTCTCAATGGCACCGCTATCGGAGGTGATCTCATCCCCCGGGTTATAGATGAGATTCCAGCGATTGCCGTGGCCGCATCGGTAGCCGGCGGCACTACCGTTATTCGTGATGCCCGGGAGCTTCGGGTAAAGGAGGCCGATAGGATCAGGGCCACCGTTCTGGAGCTTAGCAAACTGGGCGCAAATATAGAGGAGCTTCCCGATGGCATGATTATTCACGGTGTGGCCCAACTGCGGGGAGGGCGATGCCATAGCCACGGCGATCACCGGCTGGCTATGGCACTGGGGATAGCCGGACTTATCGCCGAAGGAGAGACTACCATAAGCGACGCCGAGGTGGTGGATATCTCCTATCCCCAGTTCTGGGAAGATCTGGCAAGGCTCAGTGTTTAAGAATTCACGCCATGCAGGATGCAGGATACAGCATAACACCGCTTCTTATTGTCATATCGGGACCTTCCGGGGTTGGTAAGGATGCGCTTCTCTCCCGGATGAAAGAGATGGATCATCCCTTCTTCTATGCCGTGACTGCCACCACGAGGCCGCAGCGACCGGGGGAGACCGATGGGGTTGACTATCACTTTGTTACCGAAGCGAAGTTCACAGACATGATTGAGAGAGGTGAACTTCTCGAGTGGGCTAATGTCTACGGCAATCTATACGGGATTCCAAAGAAGCCCGTTCAACAAGCCCTCACCCAGGGTAAAGATGTCATCGTCAGGGTTGATGTCCAGGGGGCTGCCACCATAAAGCGTATTATGCCCGAGGCGCTACTCATCTTCCTGTCTCCGCCATCGATGGAGGAACTCGAGCGGCGACTAAGGGAGCGAAAGACAGAAGCAACGGCCGATTTAGAACTACGCTTGAAGACCGCACAGAGGGAGATGGAGACTCTACCGTTGTTTGATTATGTCGCCGTGAGCCAGAAGGACGGGGTGGATCTGGCGATCTCGCAGGTTCAGGCGATTGTCACGGCAGAGAAATGGCGACGGCTTAACTAAGTTTTAAGTTTTAAGTCTTAAGTTTTAAGTTCCCCGCCCTTAACAACTTAACAACTTAACAACTTAATACTTGATTTTATCGGAGGTATTCCTGGATGGAGAAGAAAAGATACCTGGAGCGACTTCCTACCAGCCGGCCCAGTGAGGTGGTATTACGGTGGAGGAAGCCGCAAGCGAGGGTTCACCCTTGCATTCAGCCTATTGTAGGATTGGGAACATATTTGCGTCGCCTCCTCAAGTTTTAGATTTTAAGTTTGTAACTACTCAGCTACCCTATGTCACCCTGAACGAAGTGAAGGGTCTCGGAGATTCTTCGCTACGC
>JALPXT010000098.1 GCA_023271485.1 Dehalococcoidia bacterium
CCTCAGAAGAAAGGAAGTGGTAAATCATGCCGCGAACCAGATTAGTCTACCCGTTTAGCGCTATTGTCGGGCAGGAGAAGATGAAGAAGGGATTGCTGTTCAACGCTATCAATCCCAAGATTTGGGGGGTACTCCTTCGGGGTGAGAAGGGGACGGCCAAGTCCATGGCCGTACGGGCTCTGGCTCAACTCCTCCCCCAGATTGAGGGGGTATCTGATTGCCCCTTCTTCTGTGAACCGGCGCGTGAAGATGGGCTATGTGATACTTGCACTGCCAGAGTGGCTAAGGGTGAGGAGTTTAGTATTACCAGGAGGCAGGTGCCGGTGGTGGAGATGCCAATAGGGGCTACCGAGGACAGGGTTGTAGGCATGCTTGACATCGAGAGGGCAATCAAGACTGGGGAGAAGCACTTTGAGGCGGGACTCCTGGCTGCTGCCAATCGGGGCATTTTATACATCGACGAGGTGAACCTGCTGGATGACCATCTGGTGGACGTTTTACTTGATGTCGCTGCCATGGGGGTCAACTACGTGGAGCGGGAGGGAATCTCCTTCAGTCACCCGGCACAATTTATCATGGTAGGCACCATGAACCCTGAGGAGGGAGAGCTCCGCCCTCAGCTCCAGGATCGCTTTGGACTGGCAGTGGAGGTCAAAGGTATTGCGGACCAGGAGGCCAGGGCAGAGGTAGTCAGGCGGCGTATTGCCTTTGAGAGGGATCCCGCGGCCTTTGCCGCTGCCTATGAGAAGGAACAAGAGGGGATACGGCAACGAGTTCTGGTGGCCAAGAAACTGCTGCCTGAGGTGCAACTCAGCGAGGAGATGCTGAAGCTCATCACCCAGATATGTATTGACTTTGCTGTTGATGGACACCGCGCTGACATTGTGATACATAAGACGGCCATTACCATTGCTGCCTATCATGGAAGAACCGAGGTCAACGAGGAGGATGTCAGGGAGGCGGCTGAGCTGGCGCTTCTTCACCGCCGTCGCCGCCAGCCCTTTGAACAGCCGGGCCTGAATGAGCAGCAGCTTGAGGAGAGCATTCAAAGCTGGCGACAGGATCAGGAGAATCATCCCGAAGACAAGCAGGAGCAAGACGAGAAAGGAGACTCTCCACCCACCGATACACCTCCAAATAATGATAACAGCGATTCCCCTGACGATGGGGAAGAGCCCCAAAAAGAGCAAACCTTTGAAGCCGAGCCACCATATAAGGTAAAACCGCTGGTTGCTCCCGTGCTGGATCAGGTTTCTCGGAGTGGAACAGGACGGCGATCAAAGAGCAGGACCAGTTCCAAAACCGGGCGCTATGTGGAGAGTGCCATTCCTCGGGGCAAAACGACCGATCTTGCTTTCGATGCTACCCTGCGGGCGGCAGCCCCCTTCCAGGCGCGGAGGAGGGAGGAAACACCTGGGCAAAATGCCCTGCTTATAGAGGGCTATGATCTTCGAGAGAAGGTGCGTGAGAAAAAGGTGGGCAATCTCATCCTCTTTGTTCTCGATGCCTCAGGTTCCATGTCTGCACAAGAGAGGATGAAAGCAACAAAAGGGGCGGTTCTGTCGCTCCTGCTGGATGCCTACCAGCGGCGTGACCGGGTGGGGATGGTAGTCTTCCGGGGGGAGAAAGCAGAGCTGGTGTTGCCTCCCACCAATAGCGTGGAGCTGGCACAAAACCATCTGACCCATCTTCCCACCGGCGGGCGCACCCCGCTAGCTCACGGACTAAATCTGGGGCTGGATACCATCAAGGAATATTTGTGGAGAGATAAACAGGTCCTTCCCTTGCTGGTCCTGGTTTCCGATGGGAAGGGAAACGTAAGTCTTAACGGGGGTGACCCAATTGAGGAAGCCAGGAGAATAGCTCAGGAGATAAGAGCGGCGAATATCAGGTCGATCGTCGTTGATACTGAGCAGGGCTTCATTACTCTCGGGCTGGTAGCGCAAATCTCTACTGAACTGGGAGGAAGCTACCTTCGGCTTGAGGAACTGAAGTCGGAACCGATAATCTCCGCTGTTCAGGGGACTCTGGGGTATAGGGAAGAAAGGGGGTGATAGAGATGTAAAAGTAAAAAGAAGATAGCACCCAATATACTGGCAAATAGCAAATTTGAAGGAAAGAAGGAGAGACTAATGAAGAAGATAGTACCAATACTGGTTGCAGTAACTTTGATGGCAAGCCTCTTTGCCATTGGCTGCCCCCCTCCCAGAGTAGAGGAGGTAGCGCCGGCGACAATAACCATCATCGACTCGGCAGGAAGGCTGGTCGAAGTTCCCCAACCTCTGGAGAGAATAGCTGTCTGGAACGCTGGAGCCGCTAAAGTAATCCGTGCCCTGGGAGCTACAGATAGGATTACTGGTATAACCAGGACCATGGCTACGGGGCGGGCCTATTTATGGCCGGAATTACAGGACCGGGCCAATATAGGTTCCCCGTGGAGGCGCGACTACGAAAAGATCATCGCTCTCGAGCCTCAGATTCTAATCACCTTTTCCCGGTGGGGTGTGGATGCAGAGGAGAAACTGGAACCCGCTGGTATTACAGTTGTGGCGATAGACGCTTTCAAGCTGGAGACCCTCACAAGAGATATAAAAACCATGGGGTTAATCCTGGGTAAGGAGACAGAAGCTGAGGAGTTTGCCAACTTTCTCCAGTCAAAGATTGACCTCATAGAGGAGAGGGCAGCAGAAATACCGCCTGAGGAGAGGAAAACGGTCTATTGGGAAATGGGACATCGCGATTTTTTCACAGTTGGCCCAGGGTCCGCTGGGGACGAGACTATTCGTAAAGCAGGGGGAATTAACATTTTCGCTGATGTTGGTGTCCGACATGCAGAGGTCGACCCTGAAGACATACTGGTAAGAGACCCCGATGTGATCATCAAGTGTCCGCACGGGCTGGGGCTTGGGGGTTATTTGGCTACCTGTCCGAGCGATATGGCAGCAAAAAGAGCGGAAATGATAGCTCGTCCAGGATGGAACGAGCTTAGTGCGGTAAAAGATGGTCGGGTATATGTACTCGGTCAAGGTATGGGAGGACTGAAAAGGGTGATACTCCTTTGGAATGTTGCCTATCTCCTTTACCCCGATGTCTTTGGAGATTTAGATGTTGAGGCCTTTCATAGAGAGTTTCTTGAAAGGCAAGGTCTCCCGTTCCAGGGGATATGGGTCTACCCAGAGCCTGGGGCAAATTAGACAGGGCGATATATCAATGTCATTGCGAGGAGCTACGCTCCTCGCAATGGGCCGGTTATGGAGGTTTTAAGAATGGTAACAAAAACGGAAACCCTTGAGGCGAAACAGGTATATGCCAGCCTCACCGCCAGGAAGGTGCTCTTTATCCTGGTAGGGCTCACCGGTTGTGTCTTTCTGGCCCTGGTGGCGGTCTCTCTCGGCGCAGCAGAGTTAGGGGTGAGCACGGTAGCCTCGGCCATCGCAAACAGGATATTTCCCTTCCTTGATCTCGAAATAGCCACCAAAATAGATGTCATCGTTTGGAACATAAGACTCCCCCGGATTGTAATGGGGATAATCGCCGGAGCCGGACTTGCCATTGCCGGGGCGTCGATGCAGGGAATTATGCGGAACCCCTTAGTAAGTCCGTTTACCATAGGTATAGCCTCTGGTGCCGCCTTCGGTGCATCTCTGGCCATTGTCCTTGGTTTGGGAATGGTTGGCGGCGAGAAGTATATGGTAATTACCAACGCCTTTGTTTTTGCTCTGCTTACCGGCTTTCTGGTCTATGGTCTTGCCAGGGTAAGAGGTATGAGGCCGGAGACATTGATCCTGGCCGGCATTGCCCTGTCATTTTTCTTTTCCGCCGCCACTTCACTGCTCCAATTCATTGCCACCGAGGAAGAACTTGCAGTGGTAATACATTGGCTTTTCGGAAGCCTTACCGGAGCAGGCTGGGGGGATATATTGATAGTGTTGATTGTCTTC
>JALPXT010000099.1 GCA_023271485.1 Dehalococcoidia bacterium
GGTGGCTGAATAGTTTACATTTCGGGTAGGCGATGGTAAACTTGAGTTAAGAGATGGGAAAGTTTCGCAGTTCTATTATCCTTGCTCTGCTGATAGCCATCCTCGCTGGCGGGGTGGTATTCTTCATAAGGCAAACCCCAGTAACCTATCCCATAGAAATCACCCTCCCGCCACCTCCCCAGGAGATCAAGGTTTATGTCAGCGGCGAGGTGCAAAATCCGGGCATTTACGTCTTGAACAAGGCCGCTCGCGTCTCCGATGCCATCGAGGCTGCCGGAGGGTTTACTTCTAATGCTGACGGCGATGCGATCAACCTGGCCCGAAGGCTGCGAGATGGAGCGCACATTCATGTTCGTAAGATCGGAGAGGCACCACAGAGGATTAACATCAACACCGCCGATGCCTGGCTCCTCAGAGCCCTTCCCGGAATTGGTGAGGTTCTGTCAGAGAGGATTATCGAGTATCGCACCGAGCATGGGCCTTTCGAGTCCATTGATGAGTTGAAGAAGGTGCGAGGCATTCGCGAGTCAACCTTTGAGAGGTTAAAGGATAAGATCACGGTGCACTGATGAGGCTTGTTTACCTCAGTCTGGCCTGGGTTCTGGGTATCTACCTGGGGTTAAGATTTGCCTTTCCCTGGAGCATCGTCTTAATTCTGTCTGGGGTCTCCCTCTTCCTCATTATCCTATCGCATCGCAAGAAAACTCTCCTCTGGGGCGGATTCTGCCTCATCCTTCTCCTCGGTGCCATCCTTCGTTCCCAGTCGGTTCCCATTGGAGATGAGCTTGAGTCGTACCGCGGATTACACGAGCTACGAGGGGTTGTCGTTGCTGATCCCGATGTCAGGGATTTTGCCACCATCCTTCGACTTGAGGTCAGGGAAATAAAGTTGGACGGGGAGTGGGAGAGCGTCTCGGGCACGGCCCGGCTCAACGCTCCCCGGTTCCCTGGCTGGGAAACCTCACGGGATTTTCCCTTTTACCGCTACGGCGACCTGCTGGAGATGAAGGGCAATCTGGAATCTCCAAGACCCCCGGATGAAGAAGGGGAATTCGATTTCCGTGAATACCTTGCCCGGCAAGGGATTCATTCCATCATATCCCGTCCCCGCGAGATCACTCTTGTTGCTGCCGGACAGGGATCCAAGCCGGTGGAACTCATCTATCGCTTGCGGGGCAGCATGTCTCAAGCCCTGGTACAGGCGCTGCCGGAGCCGCAGTGCTCACTGGCCAGGGCGATGTTGCTGGGGCAGCGCGGCTCCCTTTCCCCCGAGATAAGGCAGCACTTCTCCAGAACGGGGACGGCGCATCTGCTGGCGATCTCCGGGGTGCACGTGAGCATCGTTGCCGGGATCGCCTTGAGTGCGGGTGTCTGGGCATTTGGCAGGCGACGTCCGACATACTTATTACTTGCCCTGATGGTGGTCTGGCTCTACGCTATGTTAAGCGGAATGCGCCCTTCGGCGATTCGGGCGGCTACCATGGGGAGTCTGTGGCTCTATGCTGATTGGATTGGCCGGCCGCGCAGCGCCTTTACTGCCCTTACCTTTGCCGCCGCTATAATGCTGGCCGCCAGTCCATTGCTCCTGAGGGATATCGGGTTTCAACTCAGCTTTGCTGCTATGGGAGGACTGGTCTTCCTGACACCCATATTCCAGGATTGGGGCAAGAAGACCTTCGGCAATCAAGAGGGAGAGGTCTCGTCCATCGCCGGTTTTGTGATCGGGAGTTGCGCGGTTAGTCTGGGCGCTATCTTCGCTACCCTGCCCCTGATCGCGTACTACTTCGGGCTCATTTCTCTGGTGGGTCTCCCGGCCACTTTCTTGACCCTGCCGGCGATACCGGTCATCATCCTAACCTCGGCACTGGTGGGAATGGTGGGAATTTTCGCGCCCGCTGTGGCCGGCATTTTAGGCTGGGTCTCGTGGCTCTTTGCCACGTATGTGGTCGAGGTGGTTGAGCTCTTTGCGGCCATCCCCTTTGCTGCGGTAGATATCGAAATAGGAGCTCCCGGGGTTGCTGTCTATTATGGTATTCTGATGGCAACCGTTTGGCTCCCCGGGAACTGGAAGCGCTTGATTGGGAACATTTCCAAAGTGGCATCGAGTGCAATGCCTGAGCTTGTCAGGAATATTCCCCTGAGGTGGATTATTCCTCCGCTCGCCGTGGTGGCAACCCTGATCTGGATAGCGGCCCTGACGGTCCCGGACGACCGACTTCACATATTCATTCTCGATGTCGGGCAGGGAGATTCAATCCTGATTCAGCGGGGGAATCGCCAGATACTCATCGATGGCGGCCCCAGTGCTGGGGAACTTATCTACCATCTGGGAGACAAACTGCCCTTCTGGGACAGGACTATAGAATTGCTGGTTTTGACGCACCCTGATACCGATCACATCACCGGACTGGTAGAGGTGCTGCAACGCTACCGGGTGGGAAAGATTCTGACCGGCGGGCAGAAGAGCGATTCCGATATCTACAGGGAATGGCGCAGGCTGATTGAGGAGAGAGGCGTCGAGCGCATCATTGCCCAGGTGGGCCAGCAGATCACCATGGGACAGGGGGTACAACTGGAGGTTCTTCATCCATCGGATACCCGATGGGAGGAGCGAAACAATGCCTCGGTGGTGCTGAGGCTTACATATGGCAATTTCAGCCTTCTCTTGACCGGGGATATTGAAACGGAAGCTGAGGCATACCTTCTCGCCCGGGATGTGAAGCTCAGGTCCACCGTGCTCAAAGTCGCTCATCAGGGGTCGATTGCCTCCACCTCGCCTAGGTTTCTGGCTGAGGTTAAACCCATGTTTGCGGCGATCTCCGTAGGCGCCGATAACCCTTTTGGACATCCCGGGGATGAGGTGATTGAAAGATTGCAGGAGGTAGTTGGGGAGGAAAGACTCTATCTCACCTCCGAGGATGGCACCATCGCTTTCATCACCGATGGCGTGAAGCTGTGGGTGAAAACGAACGATTGACAACCGGAAATCAGCCTAAACTATTTGGTGCCCATCCTCCGGGACAAAGGCGGCTACCTCCTCTTCGGTGGGAATGCCGTTCTGCCCGTCCAGTTCGCTCTCCCAATCACCAGGCCCCTCTGTTTCCTCAAGGAACTCATCATCAAGATCGTACTTTACCATGGTGTTCTTAAGATATGGCTTTATGTCCTCGGCTGGCCTCGGGGGAAAGAATGAAGGGCGCCCTATCTGGGTAGGATGTTGAAATGTTTCCTTGATTATCACCTTAATGTGATCATCTCTCAGGCTAATGATCGCCGCCTCATATTCATTGCCCCCTTTCATCAGCTCGATTAGCCGCAATCCCACTCTAGGTTCGATCTTACCCAGGTACTCCCCTGAATTGTTGAGTGCGGCTAGCGTTTGTCCCCGCGCCTGAAGATGAACATGGTCGCCGGCGGACAATTTAGCCAATGTCTCGCTGGGGGCAATTGGGTGTATGTTGACCATTCTGGCCTTGCCAGCCTCTTCGATGAAGAACCTGGAATCGATTTCACAAGCGGTCTGAGGAGGTCCTTGCCCGTCCTTGAGATAGGAGAGACGCTGAAGATTTCTCCTGGCGATACTATTTCCGGGGTCGAGTTCGAGCACGCGTTCATAGGCTTTCCTGGCTTCGGTGTACCGCCCCAATTCAGTCAATGCCTTGCCCAGGCGATTGTGGGCGCCAATGTCATTCGGGAGAAGTTCAATCATACTCTCGTTAATTCTTGCCGCCTTCTCCCATCGCCTTTGCATAGCTGAATTGATGGCTTCATCCGTGTAGTTGGGCGTCATCAGGGTCTCCTTATACCCTGTACTGATTACTGACTGAGCGTATCACGAGCTCTGCAAACCGTTTTGCATAATACCATGTTTTCTGCAAAAATACAATACGGGAAAACCATCAAATATTTCTGAAGCAGGGC